>CAVHCL010000148.1:832-2434 GCA_963634425.1 Bacteroidaceae bacterium | reverse complement strand
GCCCAAGGCGGGTCGCACCGTCAGCAACCTCAGGTACCGTCAGACGGGCGAGTACATAACCGCCACGCAGGTGGCAGAAAAGACCGAGGTGGAGAGCCTCGACGAGTGCTGCTTCGCCATGACGCGCGAGCTGTACGGCAAGATAGGCTTCGACGAGAAGACCTGCGACCATTGGCACCTCTACGCCGTGGACTTCTGCTACGAGGCGCGCCGCCGGCTGGGGGCGAAGAGCTTTGTGCTGCCCGAGACCGTCTACCACAAGGAGAACGGCTCCACAGGGCTCTCCGCCGACCGCCACTTCCTCAGTGCGATATGGAGGATGACGCGCAAGTACCGCCGCTTCACCCCCACCATCTACACTCCCTGCTACATCACGAGCACCCATTGGCTGCAGGCACTGCTAAGGATAGCGAGAACGATGGTGAAGAACGCTGTAGGGAGGAGGTGACATCATACGAAGGAGCGGCTGCTGCGGCTTTTTGCGGGGCGGGGATAGCAAGGACGATGGCGTATCGCTGATAAAACTGAAAATAATATAGGAATTGCTTGGCGGTTACGATGAAAAAACGTATCTTTGCAGACGAAGTATCATTGGTTTTAAGAGATTTGAATAAGCAGATAGAGTGAATACAATGGAAATTAAGCATATCACAATAGCGAATTTTAGAGGTGTCAAGAACTTTTCCTGCGACTGCTCATCCTCTTTGAATGTTTTTGCCGGTGTCAATGGCGCAGGTAAATCGACTGTGCTTTGTGCAGTCGATATTCTGTTGGGATGGCTCATATCCAGACTGCGCAACGCAAAAGGGCGAGGATACAATCTCACAGATACCGACATAACGAGGGGCTGTGACTATTGTCTCTTGCAGATAGAGGTCTTATACAGAGGCCAAAGCGTTTCATGGCAATTGTATAAGCAGAAATCCAGCGTGCGCACCAAGCCTATCGGGAAGACTTCGCTTGATCAACTGTCAATGCTTGCCAACAGCATCGTCACGGGCAACGAAAGGGAAGCGGAAACGGCGAGCCTACCGCTCTTTGCCACTTATGGGGTAACCCGCGTGGTGGACAGCACACCTGTGCGCATACGCAAACGCCACGCCATGGCGATGATTGACACCTACGACAGCAAGAACGAGGGGCAGGCCAACTATCGCTCGCTCTTTGCCTGGTTCAGGGAACTGGAAGACATCGAGAATGCCAATTATCGCGAGACTGGGATGCTGACGGAAAATGTGCAGCTGAGAGCCGTGCGCAAGGCAATCGTAGACACTGTGCCTGGGTTTGACGAACTAAAGGTGAAACGTTCTCCACGTGGATTTGTGATAAGAAAAAACGGGCAGGAATTCCGTTTTGACGAACTCTCCGATGGGGAAAAGGCATATATAGCTATTGTGGCAGACATTGCGCGCAAGCTTGGCATGACGCATCCCTCCCTGCCTGACCCACTGCAGGCTGCCGGCATTGTGATGATTGACGAGATAGACCTCCACCTTCATCCCTCATGGCAATGGGACGTCATCCCACAACTTACAAGAACCTTTCCGCATGTGCAGTTTTTCATGACCACCCATTCGCCGTACGTGCTCACTAACGTCAATA
>CAVHCL010000148.1:0-822 GCA_963634425.1 Bacteroidaceae bacterium | reverse complement strand
ACATAGACTCTGTGGATTACCTTGCCTTGAAAGATTGGTTGAAGCGGAATGTCAGCAAGTCGGACCCCCTTTTTGGTGACATCGCTGTGCAGGAATGTCTAATCAGAAAAAAGCGACAGGTATGAGAAAGATATCCAAGGGGGAGCCGTTGGAAATTTTCACGGCATATCTTAGACAGCACAGCCCGCGCCAATGGGAAGAGTTGCCCTCGGAGATTAGCAGCCAGTGCCGTATACACATATTGGTAATGGAGCAAGACTGCTTGGGCGGATATACGGAGAAGCCCTTAGACGAAGACAGTTCATCGCTGCATATCGACCATTTCCGTAAGCGTCAGCTGTTCAACACCGACGTGTTCAAATGGGACAACTTTATTGTAGACGAGAAAAACACGCCTTATGGTGCAGATGCCAAGGATGGCAAAAACGGCGTGAAGTCACGGGAGGAGTATTCCATGATAGTCAATCCCGTGTATGAGGACCCCCACTATTATTTCCAGTATATGGTGGATGGAGAGATGATGCCTTCCGACGGGCTTGACGGTGCTGAGAGGGATAAGGCACAGCATACGATTGAAGTGTTTAATCTGAATCATCCTATGTTGTGCAGCTTGCGGAAAAGCAAGATAGGGCAGGTGAGAAGCCTGAAGACAGGTAACTTGTCCGCAACAGAGGTGGCAGAAGTCCTTCAAGGCGAGGGCTTCCCCAGTGTGGTGGAGTACTTTTGCCAACCCCAAGTCTTTGCGGAATTGTAAACGAGGGCAGAGTGACCCATGGACAAGTTACGTGGTCCACGAAGTGGGCCGGCGTACCTGTCCCTGTG
>CAVHCL010000147.1:0-2803 GCA_963634425.1 Bacteroidaceae bacterium | reverse complement strand
GGCGAAGTGATGTCGAGGTCTACAATCATATCATAGTCTACACCAAACAATGCCTTGGCACGAGTGAGACAGTCGAGGATAACCGCCACCTTTGGAACTCGGTCACCACCCAGACTCACGTCACGCTCCAACAAAGCAACTTCAAGGTCCTTAACCTGAGCGACGAGCCTCATCAAGTCCCGGCTGTCAGTATTCAACACAACATCCACATGGTCTTCCGGCTTCACATGCCTCTTTATATATAAGCTGATGCCCGCCATCGAATACCACACAAGAGGTACATCCAAAAAGTCACGGGCATTCTTACCTTTAACACCCTTTGACCCTGCCCTACCACACAATGTAAACAATATATTCATAGTCTTATTCTCCTTTAGCTAATTTGAGTACACGGAAAGCATGTTCCATCGTACTGTCGTTTTCTGTTTTGTTGTTGATAATATCGAAGAAATGCTCTATCTCCCTCATCTGGTACTCATTTCTTTCACTTGGCAAATCCACTACCTTGCCTGACTTCAAATAAGATATGCGACCGTCTTCTATATCGCATCTTATCGTCTCGTCGGGCAGATACAGTTCAAGCGCACGAACCGTAGAACGCCCAAAATAGTCAAGGTGTAATTCCACAGACGTGGTTGATGTCCTGCCGATATAAATGGCTATATCGTCACTGTCTATCTCCAAATTGGAAATCTTCCGTTGGATAGAGAACACCTCTATCGGATTACCGAGAAGCCACGTGAGGTAGTCCCATTCGTGGATGAGGTCTATTCCCACACCGCCTCCCATGTCACGGTGGGCACTGTAACACTTGCGGTAGTCCTGTCCCGGTCGCCAGTCAGGCAAATAACTTGAACTGATGGCACGGACGGAAAAGGCTTTCGTGAAATCAATGTTCCGCTTTACATATTGCAGTGCCGTGCAGTAGCGCAACGGACAAGCCACGTAACATACCGTGTCCTTTAGTTCGGCAAAAAGAGTCGTATCCACATCCGTCTTGTCAAAGACCGGCTTCTCAATGAAGAAAGCCCTTGTCTGATGACAGAACCTCCGCAAGGTGGCATAATGGACTGAAGTCGGATTGGTGATGAACACCACATCGTACACACCGTTCGAGTCCGTCAAATCCGCATATGAATAGACCGCAGACACCAACGGACGAATATCTTCCGGAATATCACCGCCCACAGAACTGCGGTATAGGTCTATTGCCCATTGGTCACCATGTCGGGTGAGATACTCACATACATTTCTTATATGCCGCTTTCCTATGGAGCCAAGTCCGCAGAAAGCAATCCTGTACTTTCTCATCCGGCATCCTCAATTTTATCTATCCAACTTAACAGGACTTTATCCTTCTCGAAGTCCCACTCCGGCACAACACCATTCTGAACCTGTTCAAAGAAAGCGTTGATTTCAGCCCGGTAAGGATTCTCTGTCACAAAATCAGCATATCCTTCAACATGCTCCGCAACCTCGTCTATCTTTACCTGAACGTTCTTTTTCGTGTCACGATAATCATACTCGTAGAGTGAATCCGTTGTGCCGTCCCATGTCAAGTGAAGAGTTTCTCCGAACACCTCCAAATGGCGTGTGGCCTTACGCGATACTACATCAACGGCAAAAACACCTTTGGCGCCAGACTCGTGTACAACAGTTATCAGATAGTTGTCCGCATAATTGATGTTCAATCCTGTGCTCTTGCTCTTTACCGCACTGACATGTGCGATATTGCCGAAAGCCGCAACCAGCCACGGCATGTCAATAGTCATTATCTCACGGCACCCGTTTGTACGAGGGTTACCGATGAAGTAATTGTTGTAGCTCTCCCATGGATGCCAGTCGGGCAGGTACTGTCCTACGTGGTAGATGTAGTTCAGACGGTCATTGCATCGGCGTGTCCTCTCGATAATCATCTTAGTGTCCTCCTCATAAAGGAAAGTAGAGGAAAGGAACAGCACACGCCCGTTGTCCTTCGCCAACTTGATGTTCTCTTCGTACAGGTCACTTACCAGATTAATTTCCGTAAAGACGTGCAGTTTCTTTTTCAGACAGATGTTTATCAACGTGGCATGTGACAATGGCGATGTGCATACAAAAGCGCACGAAGGACGCTCCTTGTCGACAGCCTCCTTCAAGTCACCATAACAAGTGACTCCCATTTGTTCTGACACTTGTCTCATTCGTTCTTCCTGAGAGTCCACACCGAATATTTCAATGTCTTTCCTTTCCTTTAAGAGACGTATGCGCCTCCTGCCCATGGATCCGAGTCCAATAACAACTACCTTCATGCCGCAATACAATTAGAGGATTCAACATCACGATTGTATTGCAACACGCTAAAGGCAAATACCTTACATGGGATTACCCCCCCACGGGTTCCTGAACCTCTGCCGGATTCAAGTCAATCATTCGTTCATTTATCATAAGTTCTGCAATTTTCCAGTCAAACATAGTGTCGAGATCCACGGAGTGGAGTTCACTCATCTCCACGAAGCCAATCTTGCGGAATAGGTTGTAGCTCTCCCTCTTCAGGGCCTCGATGTTCATCACATAAACCGCACCATTATATTCGTACACCTTGGGCGCATCCTGCCGGCGGCATATCGTCCCGTCCCCCTTGGAGGGTCTGAGCCATCCGTCCTTGTCGCTCTCAAAACAGTCGTAATAGGGATTGGCGGACGCGTTCTTCACACTCACCACCATCTCACATTCCTGAGAATATCTCTCCAAGCAAGCCCTCACGTCGTCCACACTCCTGAATGGAGATGTCGGTTGAAGCAGCACGATGGCGTCATAGTTC
>CAVHCL010000146.1:0-3191 GCA_963634425.1 Bacteroidaceae bacterium | reverse complement strand
GCCACTGCCGAGCTTTGGAAGTTGCGGTCTGTTTTTTTCCTTTTCGCTTTTCCGGCCACCTGCAGCAGTTCCTCGGCGGCTGCCAGGCAGAAGTGTCTGAAGGAGAACGAAGGCGTGTAGGACGGACGGTTGAACGTGGGGTAGAGCGTGCCGTCGGGCTTGCGGATGACGTTGATGTAGCGTCCCTCGTAGACGTGCGGGTTGCGCTGCCATACCGTGGCCGGCCTTTCCCGGTCGTTCTCCACGAAGAGCCAATGTTCTTCGCCGTCGCGCGTCAGCATGCCGCTCTTGTACTGCCCGATGTCCATTCGCCCGGGAGTGCGGCTTATCAGCTTGAGGTCAACGCACGTCTCCGTGGTGGGGTAAGACGTTGCATACTTTTGCCGTCCGTAGGCACGTGCAAATGGTGAGTCACTCTGGAACATCCCGCTGAGGATGTCTCCGAAAAGTTGCGGTTCGCATGCAGATGCAGCGGAGCCGGTTCTGTTTAATGCCTTTTTCATCTTTGGTTTTTTTGATGTTTAAAGCATTGTCTCGCACACACGCAGGGTCACATAGACAATAGTTTTTCATGCCCCACGCCCCGGAGCCGTGCTCAGCTTTTGACTGCCGCCCACTTTGCATAAAAAGAAAGCAGCAGAAACTCCGGTGGTTGGAAATTTCTGCTGCAAAGGTATTGGTATCGGACGAGGTCTGTCCTATACTCCATATTTACTCCATAAAAAAGCGCCCTACTATAGCAGGATACTTGTTATACGTTACTTGCTGTTGTAAATGTCTACGTGCTTGGCTTTAAGCTCCTCGAATATCTTCACTTGCTTTTCGTAAGCCGTACCGCTTGACATTGAGGTAGACAAATGCTTGTCATAATCAGTGAGGTCAATGTTGAAAAGTTTGCCTACCCATGTGAAGAATTCCTTTTTCGTTGGCTTTACACCGTTGGCATCCACCACTTTGCCGCACTCATGCCATGCGTTCATTATGCGGATGAGGTCTATCTTTGTTCCCTTTTTGGGCGACAGGTAGAGCGGACTCCCGATGTTGTCGGGCAAAACGTCCTTTTGCTTCGGCCCTCCTTGGTATACAGGTGCGTTTATCGTTACGTCTCCGTTCATCGAGCTGCCGGCTTGGAATGTGCAGCTGCCCGGTTCAAAATTGAAAGTCTGTTGTTCCATAAAGTTCTTGGGTTGGGTTATAGGTTGGTTGATACATTGCCGTTCATGGTGCTGCCCAGTTCAAAGTTGCAGCTGCCTTTTTGGAAATTGTTTACAAGGCTTCGGGGGGCGTGGCCGGCCTGTTCTATCTTGTCGGTTTCTGCGGCAAGCCGGCTCAGCTCGTTGTCGTAGGCGTGCCCGTTCTGGCTGTTGTTGACACGTGCGAGCAGCAGAAAGAGCACGTGGCACAATTCGGGATTGCTGGTTTTCAAAGCCTCCGACACCAAATCGTGCACAAGGCTACCGTCGCCCTGCCCACACACTTCGGAAGGAATTGCATTGGAGGAATAGTCTGTTGGGCTGACTATGTATCCAAGCCGCTCGTTTCGGCCTTCGCTTTCCCTGAATTCTGCCCGAACCGTTTCCCATGCCTCACCATGATTCATCAGCATCAGAGCGAGCGCATCATTCAGGCTGGACTTCTCCACGCTTCGGCTCTCGTTGATTAGCATCCACATGAGCAGTGCCTCCACGACAACAGCTTCGTACCGACTCATGCCGGCAAACAACTGCCTTACCAGCAAATCCGGGCGTGTGCTCTTCGACAAGTCACGCCTTGCCGACAAAGCCTTTATCCACATGTCTACAGGCTTGGGAGTCTGCCATTTGCGCTCAAGGCAGCACAAGGCATCGTACAATGCGGCAAACAGGCTGTCTTCGAGACAGAGGTTAAGGATGGCAATGTCTCTACTATTCATACACAAGCTTGATGGTGTTCAGGAATTCCACAATCGCTTCATATTTGGAGTCGAACAACTCTTTTTGGCCAAGCTCGGCAAGTGCAGCGTCGGAAAGTTCTTCGAATACCGGACTCTTCGTGCCTATCTTTTTGAGTTTAGAGCCTTTTGGCTTGATGAGTATCGGCCGGCCGCTTGCAGCACAGGCCCTTATGGCATCGAGCAACCACAAGTCTTTCCGGTCGAGCTTTACGCTTTCTTTGTTTTGCCCCTGCAGGTGCAAAGTGGGTTCGCTGTTGGTTCTGCGAGCCACTTCGTTCATATAATCGTCCACCATGTTGGAAATCTGCGGCAAATTGGGGTAGGCAAAAGGGAAATCCACCGATTCAATGCCTTTCAACTCCATGGAAGTGTTTACTACCTGCCAAAACTCGGAGATATGATACTTTGGCGTGACATCGAGTGTCAGACGATAACCTTGCAGGGCTTTGCGCAATGTCGTTTCAATGATGTCGGCCAACGAAGGCTTTTTGCCGAAGGCCGACTTTTTGCCTTCGTCCTGTATGGCAATGATTTGCCTGTCCTTGCGGTTGTCTATGATGACAAGGCACGAGGGGTGGTTGTCCTGCGTGGTAACCTTGAAATCATTCTCCACCTTTGCCGGCTTGTGGCTTTGGTTGGCAACACGCAGTACATAGATGCCGCCCCGGTTCAAGCACATCTTGTGGGCGTATTCTACGTCGTTGTACATAAACTTGAGCCTGTCCCCTGCGCCAAGGACATCAGCCGTCAGCTCCTGTTTCCGGACGAGGGAGCCCTGCACGTCAATCTGTTGGAACTCCTCAAACGGTATTTCCATTTGGTTCTCCATCACAGGACGGAACATGTATGTGTATATTTGGAATTTTGCCATTGAAACTGTTTGTTCAGATTTATTCTGTATGGCCCCTCCTTAGTGAGCGGAGGTGTCTGGGCGTGTAGCTCATTCGTCAAAGAGAATGTTGTGTATAACGTATTCGCTCATGGACTGGCCTTGAGGTTAATGTGAAAGTCATGGTGTTTTTTCAGGAATAGAGTTGCTCGCAGGTCAAGGGCGGAGGTGTCTGGGCGTGTGGCTCTGCCTGAGATACCAGCTATTTAGAAAACAAGAATGCCGGTTTTTGTTTTATCCAATCTGCTAATGGCACATTGTTCGCATCTGCAAATTTCTCACACTGCTTCATCCATCCTTCAAACATATTGTCATATTTTAGGAGTTCTTGATTGTACTCCTTAATCATGGCATAAAGTTCGTTAGAAG
>CAVHCL010000145.1:1889-3290 GCA_963634425.1 Bacteroidaceae bacterium | reverse complement strand
CTTCAGCACCGTGAGTTCGTTGCGTCTCATAGTGATCATCACGTCGTCCGGCACCGCCGCCGGCATCGTCCTGTCGGGTGCGTCGTAGAAGTTCACCTTCAGCGTTGCCCCATCGGCGTGCGACGGGCTCAGCAGGGTCTTCATCACCACATCCTCGGCAGAAGTCCATTCACTCTCCGCCGTAACGTTCGTAAGGCCCGAATAGTCAAAGCCACTGTCCACCGTGCCGTACAGTCCTGAGACAGTCCTGTCCGACCAGGCGATGTCGTCCGGCAGGTTAGAGGCAAGTATGACCAGTTTGCCTTTCACGCGCTCCATCTCCACAGTGTAGTCGCTGTTCCATGCGTCGTACACCAACGTGTCACAGGTCATGTACACGTCATCGCTCTCAATGCCACCGGGGTGGAGGGTAAGGGATGTACGGTCGGAGTCCAAAGAAGACATGTCTTTCATTCCGCCCCACACGGTAAGCACGTAAGTGCCATGCGGCAGTTGGTCACTGAACCGGATGGAGTGGGTCTTGTCCTCGCCCGTCACCTCGAACAGCTCCCGTTCCGCCACCGGCTCGCCGCTTCCCAACGGACACAACCGATAATACAACGTGGGAACATACTCTCTGAAAGCGCGGTCTTCGCTCAACGCCTTCTCCTGCTCCACCTTGCGCACATTGAAATAATTCTTGTCCTTCACGCCGATCCGCACGGACAGATCCGGGCAGGGTGGAATCTCGTCACGTATGCAGGACGAAAGTACCATCAGAGGACACAGGATATATAAAACTTTGTTCGTCATGCGCTTCCCTTTATTTGTCCGTCAAGGCGCGGAACGCCTCCTCGTCATGATAAGGATAGAAATCCGGTTCCTCGGCCGCACGGTTACGCAACCTCTCATCCGCACAGGCGCGGGCGAGATGGTCGTAGAAAAGAGCGCGTTCACGCAGACGGGCGGCGGTGAGCGCACGGACGTACTCCGTCAGCGGACTCTCGTCATTCAGGTTGTCAAGCATCCTTCCCGCCTCATCATCCCTGTCCACGTTCAGCGCGGCGATGGCACTGTTCACGTCACCGAACGGACGCAGCAACTCGTAAGCCTCCTGCAGTCTGCGCTGCTTCGCCCTCACGAGTCCGAGGTTATAACGGGCCTCGGGCAGCTCCGAGTCCAGCAGCAGTTCGATGGCGCGCCCATAGTCGCCTGCAGACACGTAACTTGCCGCCAAAGTGTTGAGAGTCTCGTCAGAGTGCTCATCGAGTGTGCCTAGCACCTCAAGCGCCTTCCCCTCGTTCCCCTCTCCGAGCCACAGCACGGCGAGGTTGTTCGCCGCTATCCGCGACTGCGGGAAATAAGTCAAGATGGTGGCATAGACAGCTTTCTTCTCCTCATGGCCACCGGTCAAGGCGGCGA
>CAVHCL010000145.1:0-1879 GCA_963634425.1 Bacteroidaceae bacterium | reverse complement strand
TCCTCATTGAAGGCGTCGGGACGCTTGCCGTACATGTCCAGAAGTTCCGCATCGCCGGTGAAGCTCCTGACGATGTAGCTGTACACATACTCCACCTTGCGGTCCTTCTGCAGGTACTTGTCGCGTATGTCGTTCCAGCAAGGCAAGCGGCGGATGTAACGCTCCTGCACGTCATCATTGCCGCCGGCATATTTCTCAAGTATCTCTTTCACCGCCACAGAGTCGGGATTGCCGTCGGCCGTCATCGCATCAAGCACCGGTTGCCAGCCCTCGGGACGCGACCCTACGGAGATCACACGCCGCTCCGACGGACGGATGCCCAGACGGCTTACCAGCCACTCCGTCGCAGCCTCGGCGCGACGGCGGGCAAGGGACGTGTTGAACGCCAATGAACCATCGGCGGAAGCCATACCATAGATGTCGAGCGAGGTGAGTGTGGCAAGGGTGTCGTTCAGCACCGGAGCGAGTGTCCGCACCATATTCTCCAGTTCCTTACGGTTGTTGCCCATGGAGAGGTTTATGTCGTGCTTGTTGATGGCGAACTGAAGGTTGGCGACCCCCTTGCCTTCCATCGTCTTGGGACGCACTACGAACTCCTTTTCCATCCAGACGAGGTCGAGCGACTTCTTCACGTCGATAAGTGACGCGAGGTCCCGGACCGTGGCAATGTCTATCGTGTCGATGCCGGTACACTCGCCGCAACCGTCGGTGGTCACCACACCGACGATACGTGCGTTGTCGGTGTCCTTGGGCAACCGCACAGTCTGGCTGTACGGCAGTTCAAAGTCGCTGGAGGTACGATCAATAGCCACGGCACGTCCCTCGTACGGGTCGGTGTAATTCTCAAGCACTTCCCAACGTTCCTTCTTCTTATTGTATATAGGTGCGTCAATCACGATGGGCTGATACTCTTCCCTCACACTGTCCCCGACCACCAGTCTTGGAAGTATCACAAGACGGCTTCTCTTGGACAGGTAACGGGAAGGGACACGGAACGTCACGTCCATCAGCGTCTGTCCGCCACCGTCCGGCGTAAGCACCACAGGCGACGGACTGACGGTCACCGCCTCTTTGGCTTTCCGTCCGGAGGCGCAACCGGCAAGCAGTCCAACCGTGGCGGCCGCGAGCGCAAGAGCGAATCGTTGTTTTCTCTTCATATTCCGATCAGAATAAATAAACAAGGGAGATGGCGGCTTTAGTGAGGCCGAAATAGTTATCGTGTTTGCGCACTCTGCATTTCACACATGGGATACGGGGACTTTCATCGTACCAGAGTCTGGCGTAGCCGATGCCGACAGCCGCCTCCAAGTTCCAATGAGGCGAGAATATCCAATCGTAACCATAGGTGAAGCCGCCTCCGGCAAGGTAGCCGTCATAACGCTTGTCCTTAAAACCGCCGAAATACTGTGCGCCATGAAGATGCACACCTACCAAGTGTCCTTCGTATTTCTCGCAGAGCCAGTATCTCAACTCCGGCTGTACCAACCAGGAACGCATCTTCTTTCCATCATTGAACGTCCACGGGTTATAGCCGCCGGAAAGGTCAAGCGTCCACTTCCGATTGAACGCAACCTCAAGTCCGACATTAGGTGTGGTGGCCGCCCAGTAAAGTCCGTTGGTCTTGAGTGCCACGTCCTGTGCGCGGGATTCCCGCAGGAAACCACAGACAAGAAGCAGAACAATGCATAAGACCCTACGGCACAGGATCATCGCCAAGCCGTAGGACATCCCGTCCGAACGACATTCTTCATGCTGCGAACCATTGCTCAAACTCATAATCGCATCATTTTGAGTAACTTTGAAGTCTTTCTTTAATGTCTGTCTCTTACGGAGAGAGGACTTCTCTTACGGAGAGATTGACAACATCCGGAGCCAGAGG
>CAVHCL010000144.1:0-3440 GCA_963634425.1 Bacteroidaceae bacterium | reverse complement strand
CCAGTACTTGCAGTTGCTTAACAGGTAATGTAGTACCTCGTTCTTGCCGTAGTCGAAACACTGTCCCATGCCGGGTGTTCCCTGCGTCCGCCCTGCATGAAGTACTGGTAAGGGTCACCGGCGAAATTGCCCAGTCCTTCCATCTCGTTCTTCACGGCGTGGGAGTGTACTATGTCCATTATGACTGCCAGACCGTTCTTGTGGGCCTCGTCGATGAGAGCCTTCAGTTCCTCCGGTGTGCCGAAGCGGCTTGAGGGTGCGAAGAAGTTGCTCACATGATAGCCGAAACTGCCGTAGTAAGGATGCTCGGCAATGGCCATTATCTGGATGCAGTTGTAACCGTCGGCTATAATCCTCGGCAGCACCTTGTCCTTGAACTCGGTGTACGTCCCCACCTTCTCCTCGTCCTGCGCCATTCCGACATGACACTCATATATAAGGAGTGGTGACGTGTTGGGGCGGAACTTCTTCACCTTCCACTTGTACTCATGTTCTGGACACCACACCTGTGCGGAGAATATCTTGGTCTGCTCGTCCTGCACCACCCTGTTGGTCCATGCAGGGATGCGCTCGCCTTCACCTCCTTCCCAGTAGACATGCAGCTTGTAAAGGTCACCGTGCTTCATGGCCGCCTCCGGGAGTTTTATTTCCCAATTGCCATCACGTTTGCGTTTCAACTTGTATTTTGCCTTTTCCGTCCAGCCGTTGAAGTCGCCCACAAGGTAAATCTGGGTAGCGTTGGGAGCCCACTCACGGAACACCCATCCGTCCTGTGTCCTGTGCAAGCCGAAATACAAGTATCCGGAAGCAAAGTCCGAGAGTGTCTGCTTGCCGTTTCCAGTCAGTTCAGCCAGTTTGTCCAGTGCGTGTTGGTGACGGCCGACGATGGCCGCCTCGTACGGTTCGAGCCATGAATCGTTCTTGACAAGCCCTATTTTCTCAATTTTCTTTTCTGGTTTCTTTGCCATAGATGTAATGATTTGGGATTATGATTGGTTTTACAGTATGTCTCGCTTCAAACGCTCCGCACCTTGAATATGACTTTCCTTATTGTCTTCTCACCTGATATGCAGGGAGCGTGTCCGTCCTGCGGGAAGAAGATGGCGAACATGCCGGGTGTGGCCTTCACATACTGCTGGGCCGGACCGTCGTAGAACGTGATGTCTTTCTCGGCGTCATACTCCTGTTCCTGTAGGACGGTGCGTGGCGTATAACCGTACGTCTCCTCACAGTTCAGCGGTATCTGTATGTCTATCATCCTGTCATGGGTCTCCAGACGGGCGTTCTCCGCCGTCTTCCCCTGTGCGGTGTTGAAGTTCACGAAAAGGTCGTCCCCCTTGATGGGTTCCTTGCCCTCAGGTTTCACGTTGAGGTCATTCGACTTGATGTAGTCCACCACGTCGCGGAACAACGGGTTGAGCGCCACATACTTCTCCAGATTGTCTAATGAATCGATTATCATATCCTATATGTTTTGTAGTTAGTTTGCCGTCTCCACCACGCCACGCTTGTAATAGCCCTTGCGTATTGTCTTGCCGTTGCTGTCCTTCTCCACGAACGCCCCGTCTCGCATGTCGTTGACGTAAGTGCCTTCGAAGCGCACTCCGTCCTTGTCCTCCTCCACACATTTGCCGTGTTTCTTGCCGTTGACGAAATGGCCCTTGAACTTCGCTCCGTCCTTCATCCTGATGATGCCCTCACCGTTCATCTCGCCGTTGGCCCACTCGCCGTCGTACGTGTCACCGTCCTTGTTGGTGTACACCCCCCTGCCGTTCTGCTGGTCTTCCGACCAATAGCCTTCATACACCGAACCGTCGGCGCAGGTGTACGACCCGAAGCCGTCCATCAGTCCGTTCTTGAACGAACCCACATAACGGCTGCCGTCCACATAGGTGAATATGCCTTGTCCGTGACGCTTGCCCTTGACATATTCGCCCTCGTACTTGTCGCCGTTCTTGAACGTGTATATGCCCTTGCCGTCCATCATGTCCGAGTTCCACTGTCCCTTGTACGAATCGCCGTTGGCGTAGTTGTACGACCCGTAGCCCTCCCGCATGTCGTTCTTCATGTCACCATAGTAAGTGGCGCCGTCACCCCAGTCGAAGAGACCCTTCCCCTCCTTGTGGTCAGCCACCCACATGCCTTTGTAGAACGCGCCGTTAGCCCATGTGTAGGTGCCTTCGCCCTCACGCATGTCCTGGTGCCAGTTGCCCACGTACGTGTCACCGTTGAAGTAATACATCGTGCCGTTCCCTTCCTGATAGTCAGTGAACCACAGTCCGTCGTATTTGTTGCCGTTGGCGAACGTGTAGACACCCATGCCGTGCTGGTGGTCGTTCACCCACTGCCCCTCGTACTTCTCTCCGTCGGTAAACGAGTACACTCCGTCGCCCTCGCGCTTGCCCTTCAGGTAGTCGCCCTCATAGGTGTCGCCGGTCGGGAAGGTCGTCTTTCCCCGTCCGTTGGGTTTTCCGTTAAACATGTCTCCGCTGTATGTCGATCCGTCCTTGAACGTGTACTTACCTTTTTCGGTAGTCTTCTGCGCTTGCGCCCCAGAAACACAACAAGCAAAAATCAACGCCACAGCAGCATATCTATATGATTTCATTATCTGATGCATTGGTTATGGTTACAAAAGTAATAAGAAAAAACGACATGGACAAAACCGATTAAGAATTATTAATCATTTTATTGCAGAGTCCTTCTGTTGTAGCCGCAATGTGGCTCCCGGGCATAAAGAAAGCCCGAAGGGACAACCTTATCCCTTCGGGCCTGTCAGTGTGGAGCTGGAGGGAATCGAACCCTCGTCCAAACAAGGAGACCATAAGCTTTCTACATGCTTAGTACGGTTTTGGTTTTCGAGGTATGGCCTGACCCGCACCACCGTGCCGTACCCTTATCCTCTAAAGTCTCGTTCCTGCCACGAGGCTGACAGAAACCATCCCCGAATTTACTGCACCGCCGTTCCGAACGTCTCAGGGAGTGGACTTCCGGGGCGATGTCCCGTCTCAATGTCTGACATTGAGATAAAGCGACCTACTGTACTTCGGTCAGGCTGCGAGAGCAAAATTTCTGTTGCCAATTAAATTTGCGAAAGATGAGATTAAAGAGCCACCTTACAAAGCTCTGCATGCTTACCTACCACCTCGGCTTGCTGTCAAATCCATGTCAACCCCAGTTTCGGTTTTGCAAAGGTAACACCTTTATTTTATATACAGTCACACCATTCGTGATTTTAACACATTCATACGTGAATAGCGGTTCCGTGAACCTTCGTTTGTCCCAAGGCGCAGCCTTTTGTCTCTTATTGTCTCTATTGTCGTTTATTCCCCCATTGCCGTTATCCCCTTACTGTCGGTTTACAATATCATGAAAAAAAAGTTCTTCCGCTTTTCTCGGTGGTAAAATGGCGGTTCTTCCGCTTTTCTCGTTGGTAAGAC
>CAVHCL010000143.1:0-3680 GCA_963634425.1 Bacteroidaceae bacterium | reverse complement strand
CGTTAACGGTCTTCCCTACGGCATAACGGTACTGACGGACGAAGGCAAACCGTCCATCCTTAGTGACAGCTATGGTATTCACCCAGTCGGGGTATTCCAACACATAATACTCGTCAATGACGACACCATTGGGCAACTGCACCTTATCCACCCGAGCCGTCATCCAAGGACGCTTTATCAGATACCTCTGGCTAAGCGTCTTCCATTTCATGTCTTTGTCTTCCGTCATTTCATTACTCCTTTCTGTTCTTTTAAGACCGGCTATAAAAAATCATCTTTGAATTGTTGTTGACAGTAACCGTTTGCGCCGACCGTCCCCGTATACCGGAAACGTATGCGGGGGCGGTCGGGAAGAAATGAGGCTTTACTTTACAAGCACTTTGCGTACCTTGCCGCCATTCTTTTGGACAAACAGTCCGCCATGGGCGTTGTCGGCGGACACTGCGCGCCCGGTGATGTCGTAGATATATGTGTCGGCAGACGTATCGGCAGCAGCGTCAACGTTGCTGATGCCTACCATGGTCTCGTCCACCTCTTTCAAGTCGTAGAAATTGTCTACATTGTCAACCGCATATACCGGCCACTTCTTCCCCTTCAATATCTTAAGGTCGGAAAGTGTCAAGACGTTGTCCTCTAAGTCGCTTGAGTACTCGAAAGGATAGAATCCCTGAGGATCCATTCCGAACCAATCGTCGTAGTCCTCCAGCGTTTTGTATTCAGGAAGAGAATTCACAAGGTCTGTCATGTTTTGTCCGTTGATGTTGTTGCGTTCTATCTCCATCTTACCTATGCAGTTGCCAGCAGCAAGCTTGATGGCGCTGATGTCGTTGTTGTAGCATGCCACTTTCTGGAGCTTGGGATTTGCGCTGAGGTCAAGCGTACCCTCTATTTTGCACTCGCGGCAGATGAGGTCAACCAGTTCGCCGTTGGCACTGAGGTTAAGCGAAGTGAAGTTGTTTTTGTAACAGCTGAGCGAAGTCAGTGCCGATGCGCCCGACAGGTCGATGGAGGTGAGCTTGTTGTCTCCGACATACAGCTCCACAAGGTTTGGCTGTGAGCCAAGTTTCAAATCGGAAAGCCGGTTGTTGTCGCAATACAGTTCCACCAGCAAAGGGTTGCCACTGATATCAAGCGACTCGAGCCAGTTGCTGCTGCAGTCCAAGCGTGTAATCTTGCCGCGAAGCTCAACTTCCTGCGATGTCACTTTGAATGTGCCGTCCGATTCGTCGTATTCGGCACCTATGACATCCACGGGATTGCCATTGGACTGTATTGAAAATCCCATATACTCGCCTATGGCATGCGCCGTTTTCATCTTCACAACGTAGTCTTGGGCATTGATGGCGCTCGCAAACATCAGCAGCAGCGCAACCGAAAAAGTAGACAATTTAATCATAGTACAATTTTTAATTAAAAAAACACTTTTTGTTTCACTTATTTGTGTGATTTTGTCATTTCGGGTTGCAAAATTATACTTTTTTGTCCAAACTGCCAAACTTATGTAAGATATAATTTCACTATACGCACAGGCTTCAGAACTGTCAACGGCGAAAGCCTCACCAGGAAGTGGCTTTGCCACTAAAAAGTATCCTAAGATACTTCGGAAAGTAACATAAGCCCACAAAAAACCGCTCTATCCTTTATGGACGAGCGGTTATCATTATTGCAATTTAGAATTATTCTTGAGCTTCTGTCTCAGAAGCCTCTGTTGCGGGAGCCACTGTCTCAGGAGCTTCCGCAGTTGCCTCTGCGGTCTTCTTTGAAGAACGACGTGTACGCTTGGTCTTCTTGGCAGCTTTAGCCATATTGTCGTCAAAATCGACAAGCTCAATGAAACACATCGGAGCGTTGTCACTCTGACGGAAACCTGTCTTGATTATACGAGTATAACCACCCGGACGGTCGCCCACCTTCTGCGATATTACGGAGAAGAGTTCCGTTACGGCATATTTATCCTGAAGATAACTGAACACTACACGGCGCGCATTGGTCGTGTCTTGTTTACTCTTTGTGACCAAAGGCTCCACATACTTCTTCAAGGCCTTTGCCTTGGCGAGGGTCGTAGTGATTCTTTTGTGCATGATCAGAGATATTGCCATATTGGACAACATAGCGGCCCTGTGGGATGCAGTACGACCCAAATGATTGAATTTCTTATTATGTCTCATTTCTTTTAATCTTTATCAAGTTTATACTTTGAAATGTCGGTTCCAAACGACAGATTCAGACTCTCGAGCAAATCATCAAGCTCTGTAAGCGATTTCTTACCGAAGTTGCGGAACTTCAAGAGGTCGCTCTTGTTGAACTGAACGAGCTCGCCGAGCGTTTCCACGTCGGCGGCCTTCAGGCAGTTGAGCGCGCGCACGGAGAGGTTCATGTCCACAAGCTTCGTCTTGAGCTTCTGGCGCATGCGCAAAACCTCCTCGTCGAATACCTCGTTCTCCGTCTCTGCCTTGTCCTCAACGGTGATCTTGTCATCGGAGAAGAGCATGAAATGGTAGATAAGGATACGGGCAGCCTCTTTAAGGGCATCCTTCGGCTGGATGGAACCGTCCGTCGTCACTTCAAGCACAAGCTTGTCGTAGTCGGTCTTCTGCTCTACGCGGAAAGGCTCTACGCTGTACTTGACATTACGGATCGGGGTGTAAATGGAGTCGATGGCTATCTCGTGGATGTCAGTGCAGAAGTCGCGGTTCTCCTCTGCGGGAACGTAGCCTCTGCCCTGGTTGATGGAGATGGTCATCTGCATCGTGGCTTTTGAATCTAAGTGACAAATCACCAGATCCGGATTCAACACTTCAAATCCGTTGAGATACTTGCTGATATCACCCGCCTTGAACTCCTCAGAGTTGGAGATGGTGATAGTAGCCTTCTCCGTGTCGTATTCTTCTACTGTACGCTTGAAGCGGACCTGCTTCAAGTTGAGTATAATGTTGGTCACGTCCTCCTTCACTCCCGGTACGGATGCGAACTCGTGCTCAACGCCCTCGATGCGGATGGTGTTGATGGCAAAGCCCTCAAGCGAGGAGAGGAGGATGCGGCGCAAGGCATTTCCGACAGTCGTGCCAAAACCCGGCTCCAGCGGACGGAACTCAAACTTCCCGTACGTGGAGCTGTTCTCCAACATTATAACCTTGTCAGGTTTTTGAAATGCTAATATCGCCATGAATGTAAGGGGATGATTAATTAGTTTTTAGAGTACAACTCGACAATCAGCTGCTCCTTGATGTTCTCAGGGATGTCAGCGCGTTCGGGCTTGTGAAGGAATTTGCCGCTCTTCGAGTTTTCGTCCCACTCAATCCAAGGATATTTGCTGTGGTTGAAACCGGCCAGCGCGTCAGCGATGACCTCAAGCGACTTTGCCTTCTCGCGTACTCCGACAATCTGGCCGGGCTTGACGCTGTAAGAAGCGACGTTGACCACCTTGCCGTCTACCACGATGTGCTTGTGCAGCACGAGCTGACGGGCTGCGGCACGCGTGGGAGCGATGCCGAGACGGTAAACCACGTTGTCAAGACGGCACTCAAGGCTCTGAAGCAGAATCTCACCGGTAATGCCGTTGGAGGAAGCTGCCTTGTCGAAGAGATTGCGGAACTGCTTCTCCAGCACGCCGTAGGTGTACTTTGCCTTCTGCTTCTCAGCGAGCATGATGCCATATTCAGAAGTCTTGCGACGGCGGT
>CAVHCL010000142.1:455-4335 GCA_963634425.1 Bacteroidaceae bacterium | reverse complement strand
TTGCGCCTATGCAAAGGACAACGGCAAGAGCCTCTACGACTTGCTCATGAACATCTATATGGAGTATGGTTTCTCAAGGGAATTCACCGTCAATGTGGTGAAACCCGGCAAGACAGGTGCCGACGAGATAAAGCAAATGATGGCAGACTTCCGTGCCAATCCGCCAAAGGAGCTTGGAGGAAGCGAAATCACTGTGTGGAAAGACTACCAGACATTGGTGCAGACCAATGCCGACGGCACCACATCCAAGTTAGATATGCCTACTACAAGCAATGTATTGCAGTGGTTCTGCGGCGATGGTACCAAGGTAAGTGTGCGTCCGTCTGGCACAGAGCCTAAGATAAAGTTCTACATTGAGGTAAAAGACCCGACAATGAAATGCGCCGGCTGTTACGAGCGGTGCATGAAAGACGCGGAGAATAAGATTGAGGCGATAAAGAAATCGCTTAACTTGTAACGCAAAACTCTAAAGCTACGGGCAAAAGCCAACTTTAGAATCACACAAACAAGCCCTGACTTCCTTTCGCCGGATAACTTAGCAGGAGAATACCAGAAGAAGCAGGGACTGGAATCGGAAATAAACCGGAAGAGAAAGCTGTGGACGGAAAAGCGGAGAAACTTTTCCGTCCACTCTTTTTATAATCAACGCCAACTTAACGCCCTACACCAAGGCACAAAATGGCATGGACATAAGCCCTTTTATGCGGAAATGTTGTAATTTTGCACCGTCTTATAAGTATTTGAACGATGTTTGGAAAGAAAAAGAGATGGCATCTGCTGCCCGGAACAGAGCCGACCGAGCTTGACAAGCAGGTGATGTACTGGGAAAACAAGGGCAAGCTGGTGCCGACACGCAACCTGATAAGGACTCCGGAAGAGATAGAGGGGATACGCAAGAGCGGAGTGGTGAACTCCGGGGTGCTCGATGAGGTGGCGAAGCAGATACATGCCGGCATGAACACGCTGGAAATAGACAGGATATGCTACGACTATTGCACGGCGCACGGCGCCACACCGGCCTGTCTGGACTACGAGGGATTCCCGAAGAGCGTCTGCACGAGCATCAACGAGGTGGTTTGCCACGGCATACCCAAGGAAGAGGACGTTCTCAAGGAGGGTGACATAATAAATGTGGACTTCACGACAATCCTCGACGGCTACTATGCCGATGCATCCCGGATGTTCATCATAGGCAAGACCACGCCTGAGAAAGAACAGCTCGTAAGGGTGACAAAGGAATGTCTTGAGATAGGTGCGGAAGCAGCCAAGCCCTACGGTTTCGTGGGTGACATTGGGCATGCGATAGAGAAGCATGCGGAGAAGTATCACTACGGTGTGGTGCGTGACCTGTGCGGTCACGGTGTGGGAATAAAGTTCCACGACGAGCCGGAAGTGATGCACTTCGGGCATAAGGGCACGGGTATGCTGCTCGTACCGGGCATGGTGTTCACCATAGAACCGATGATCAACATGGGCACATGGAAGGTCTTCATCGATGCCGACGACAAATACGGCTGGGAAGTGATTACCGGCGACGAGAAACCGAGCGCACAGTGGGAGCACACCTTCCTCATGACGGAGCACGGCGTGGAGATTTTGAGCGCATAGACAACAGAACAGACACGTATATACATGGACGGGAAAGACGGACACATATATATAATAGGCATAGAGAGCAGCTGCGACGACACTTCGGCGGCCGTTTTGCGTGACGGAGTGCTGCTGAGCAACGTGACAGCCAGCCAGGAAGTACACAAGGCATACGGCGGTGTGGTGCCCGAACTGGCCTCACGGGCACACCAGCAGAACATTGTGCCGGTGGTTGACCAAGCCTTGAAGTGCGCCGGAATAGGCAAAGAGCAACTATCGGCGGTAGCTTTCACGCGCGGACCCGGCCTTATGGGGTCGCTCCTCGTGGGCGTCAGCTTCGCAAAAGGCTTCGCCCGCTCGCTCGGAATACCGCTGATTGACGTAAACCACCTGCAGGGTCACGTGATGGCGCACTTCATCAAAGAGAGCGAAGACGACACTTCGGCGCCGCCACTGCCGTTCCTCTGTCTGCTCGTGAGCGGCGGAAACTCGCAGATAGTGAAGGTTAACGCATACAACGACATGGAAGTGCTCGGCCAAACGATTGACGACGCTGCCGGAGAAGCCATCGACAAGTGCTCGAAAGTCATGGGACTGGGCTATCCCGGAGGCCCCATAATAGACAAACTCGCACGACAGGGCAATCCCAAGGCGTACAAATTCGCCGAACCACACGTACCCGGAATGGACTATAGCTTCAGCGGACTGAAGACATCCTTCCTCTATTCGCTCAGAGAGTGGGTCGCCGGTGACTCCAACTTCATAGAACACCACAAGAATGACATTGCCGCAAGCCTCGAATACACCATCGTTGACATTCTGATGAAGAAACTCCGCATGGCCGTGAAGCAGACCGGCATCAAGCATGTGGCCGTGGCAGGAGGCGTAAGCGCCAACAACGGGCTCCGCAACGCGTTCCATGAGCACGCCCGCCGATACGGGTGGACAATATATATACCCAAGTTCAGCTACACAACCGACAATGCTGCGATGATAGGCATCACAGGTTACTACAAATATCTCGACAAGGACTTTTGCAGCATAGACAAGCCTGCATTCTCCAAGGTGACATTCAAATGAAAAGACACAACCAATAAAACGACACAACGACAATGGATTTTGAAAGCAAGATAACAAGCAGGGAAATCAGCCAGCTGCTTTGGGAAAGGGAAGAGACACTCGGCACAGCCGAAAGCTGCACCGGCGGACGTATAGCCGAAGCAATAATAGCAGTACCCGGAGCTTCCAAATACTTCAAGGGCGGCATTATCTCCTACACCAACGAGGTCAAGACATCGCTGCTCGGCGTTGACGCCCAACTGCTCGAAGAGAAAACGGCAGTATGCGAGGAAGTGGCCAAAGCCATGGTGGCAGGTGCGTGCAAGACCCTTGCCACCGACTACGCCATCGCCGCCACCGGCATTGCAGGACCGACCGGCGGAACCAAGGAAATACCCGTCGGCACGATATGGGTGGCATGCGGTTCCAAGGACGACATAAGGACGTTGAAAGTGGAAGAAGACCACGGGCGCGACATAAACCTCGCCATAGCCACCAACAAGGCCATGCAACTGTTTCTGGAAATGCTGAAAGAAAAAGAAGAAACAGCCGAGGAAGACTGACCGTACCATGCGCTCGGCGCAAACCACCGGCTGCCTGTCATTTCCAAAGCCCGCCGGGTTGCGGGACAAAACCGTCCGCTTACGACAATGTAAACACGGTATTTGCAAGTCGTACATGCCTTCTTTACGAAAACGACTCCACTCTTACACTTTGTGAATGTTACCATTCTCCATAGCAAACAGCCGAGGCGACAACTACAAGCGGAACGGATGTCAGTTGAACTGTCCGAGCGCAGATACAAACCTCCAAACTGTGCGAAAAACGGGCGAGGGACTGGTGGCACAAAACTTTTGGTTCTTTCGGGGAAAAGCATTACCTTTGCACAGCAAAACGCGCTTGTGGCGGAATTGGTAGACGCGCCAGACTTAGGATCTGGTGTCTTGCGACGTGCAGGTTCGAGTCCTGTCAAGCGCACTCCCCATCTTTTACTTACAAGGCAAAACGGTTGTTCTGCGCACCCGTCGGGATTCCAATGCCGTAATGCCTGTTGGAGGGTCTTTTGGTCCAGCCGCCATTCCTTTCCAGCAAGGATTGCTGCATTGTAACGTTTCCTTGGCACACCGTTCTGCACCGAACAAAAAAGTCCGCGCCCCATATAGGGCACGGACTTTATGTTGTTTATCAACCTAAACTTTAGAAATTGTAAACCAAAGAGAACTGAAGGTTC
>CAVHCL010000142.1:0-445 GCA_963634425.1 Bacteroidaceae bacterium | reverse complement strand
TGCACCGTCATAATCAGCCTTTTTGCTTTCATATCCCAACCAGCCTACTTTTGTAATGAAGGTAAGTTTCGGGCCTACATTAACAGATACGCCGGGAGCAACACCGATTTTGAACACGTCAGCCTTTATGTCATCTCCGACATTGTACTCTGCCTTTATATTTGAATAAGCGATGCTACCTTCGAGGAACAGCTTTACATTGTTCCACTTCACGAAGTTGTAACGAGCATAGGGCGCGATAGTGAAAGCAGAAACCTTCTTTGCGTCGTCATCTACTAATTTAATATCGTCATCAGCCTCGCTCTCGCCATATCCAAACTGGATACCGAGATCCCAACTATCGTCAAGATGATAACCTATTTCGGGAACAACCTCGAATGATGTCTGGCTGTCGCCTTTACCGGGATCGTGAGAATTAAAGCCAATTCCACCACCGACATAAACC
>CAVHCL010000141.1:0-11603 GCA_963634425.1 Bacteroidaceae bacterium | reverse complement strand
ACCGCCCTCTCGCCCATGCGCACGGCTGAAATCTCCCTGTCGCCTATCCGTATCATGGTCTATTCCTCCGTTATAAGGTATACGGTGTCAGCGTCCTTGGTCTCGAGCGCGTCGTACTCCGCCTCCGTGAGTCCCACAATCCTGTCATTGTCCATCTTGCCCGACTCCAGTGCCGTGAGCCTTGTCCTGTCCGCACTCAGTTCGTCCGTGAGCAGGTTCTGGCTCGGCACAAGGGTGTCGTCCTTGCCCAGTTGCTGCGCCACCTTGGACGAGTCGAGCTTGCCTGTCTCCAGCGCGCTGATGCTCGTGGCGTGTGAGTCCACCGTGGTCTCCAACGCTCCGATGTCCGAGGCGTGCGACATAATGGCGGACTCCAGTGCCGTGATACTGCTGTCCTGCTCCGTACCCTTTTCCTCCAGCGCCGTGAGCCTCTCCCTGTCCTTGCCCAGTTCGGCCGTGACCAGTCCCACGCTCGGCACGGTGTCGCTGCCAGTGCCGAGACTCTGCACCACGGCGGACGTGTCCATCTTGCCTGTCTCCAGTGCCGTGATGTCCGCCACCGCTGAGTCGAGACCCGTTCCCAACTCATCAATCCGGTCAGTCAGCACCGAGATGTTGTCCTCCAGTCCCTTGTCCACGCTCGTCTGTATGGCCGTGTAGACCGCCTTGCTTGTCGGCACGGTGTCGTCAGTGCTTGACGATGACAGGCTGTCGGCTGTCGAGTCGCGCAGCCGCTGCTCCCTGACCAGCTTGTGGTTGGCGGAGGTAGGTCCGGTGGCGAGGAGTCCAATCACCAGCTCGTACTCGCCCGGACGGGAGCTGGCGAACACCTCGTAGTAGCCGTTGTCCTGTCCCCGGTACTCTATGGGATGCCACCCATTGTCGGTGTACGAGCCGGCAGCGCTGAACGTGCAGCGCATGTACACCTGTCTGTGCTTGAGCACTCCGTTGGTGTAGAGAGCATCGTAGAATTCCTTCTTCTCCGCAGCCGTGAGGGCGTTCGCCCCTGTGGCGAAGAACCGTCCGAAGTCCATGTCCACGTACAAGGCCGGAGTATCCTCCAGTGCCGTGAGCCTCGTGTCCTGCTCCGTGTCCTTCTTCTGGATGGTGGTGATGTCGTAAGCGTTCGTCTCCACCTGCTGGACCAGTTCGTTGAACTCGTCAGCCGAGAGCCGCCCGGCGGCCGTCGCCCCTCCGTTCTCTGTCTTAGTTCCTATGTTCATACTCTATTCAGTTTTAAGTTGATTCCTATTCCGGTTGTTCCCCGAAGACTATCGGGAAGGCGAGGACGAAGTTCTTCTTCTCCGCCGTGCCGATGGTGAGGGGGAAGGCGTAGATGAAGCCTTTCCTCGCCTCCATGCTGTCCGTTATCGCCTTCTCCGCCCTCCGTAGCCGCAGGGCGTTGACGATGGTGTTCCACTCGTCCGTCTCCTTCTCCGCGCCGCCGCTCGTCCTGGTGACAAGGCGGAAGCCCCCGCTGTCGCCCTTGCCCCTTATCTCCAGCCTCTTCAGTCCGTAGCCGAAGGCGAGGGGGAACGTGTATCCAAAGCCCCACTTCGTCATGACTCATCCTCCGCCGTGTCCGTGAACTCCTCCAGCGGCTGTCCCACATCCGCCAGTTGCTTCCACCATATACACTCGTAGTACGCCTTGTCTGACGAGAAGTAGCCGTCCATGCGGCACTCCATGACGAGGGTCCGCCCGGGCGGTATGCCGATGCTCGCGTAGTCGTTCTTTCCGTTCCACGTAAGGTATTCGAGGTCACCGTTGTATGCCGTGATGAACGGTATGCCGTAGTATACTATAATATTGCCAGTGTCGTTGGTGTTGGTGAGGTACAGCTTCTTCCCCACCATCATGCGCATCTCGGCAAGCGTCATCATGTGCCACTCGCCCTTGCCGAACCGTGTGGGGGTGCGCACGTAGCGGAAGTAACTGTTGCCTCCTCCGCTCGGGGCGCACACCTTGTCGGGCGTGTGGGCGTAGAACGGCAGGTTCACTTTCGTCTCCGTCCCGGTGGAGAAATGCACCAGCTCTCCGGTGAGAAGCCAGTCGGGCGAGTTGTAGAGACTCTGCGAGCCGTCCAGCTGGCACGTCCTCGGGGCTTCCGTAGCGTCCGGCATGTCCTCCGCCGTCACCACAGTGAGCATCTTGTTGAACGTTCCGGTGAGCGTGAGGCTGTCGGCGTACACGTCACCGTTCAGCACCTTGAAGTGGTCGGAGAGTATCTCCACCTGCTGCGCCTTTATCTTCGCCTTGCTTACCCCGTCCTCGACGCACACGCCCAGAGCCGCGCTCACGTCCTCGTTCTCCGCCACCAGCTGGGCGAAGTTGCTCGTGGTCATGAGTCCGGCCTTCTCTATCACGTGCCAGTTGCCGTCAGCGTCCTTGTACTTGAGTTCCGTTCCTGCCCACAGGCTCTCCACCTCTTCCCTCACCTCGCTCACCGCCTTGGCGACCGACTCCACGGTAACGCCCGAGGACGGCTCCCAGTGGTCTATGTAAAACAGCTCTCCCTGCGCCTTGGCAGTCACGCACACGAGCAGGTCGTTGGAGTAGACCACGGTGTTCCCCCCGGAGTCCTTGCCGCTGTACGAGGCGTTCGCCCACAGGTCACCCACGTCATACACCGCATTCACTGTCGGCTGCGAGACGAACACCCTCCGCTTCTCGCCAATCTGTTTCACGTATGCCGTGAGGTAGCGGTCGTTGACCTCCGCCCAGATGTAGTTGAAGTCAGCGTCCTGCCGGAACTGCCAGCACATGCCGTCCGAGGACACGTAGAAGTCGCCAATATGCTCCGCCCTCTCGTCCTCGGTGGTCCAGTCGGACGCGGGCAGGGTGTCCAGCGTGGGGACGGACGTGTCCTCTCCGTGCCATACGTAGAACGACTCGTCCATCTGCTCCTCCACCTTGGAGATGGTGGAGGCCACCGACTCCACCTTCGTGTCCGTGTAGTCCTTGGATTCCTCCGCTTTCCCGTCCGTGTAGCTCTTCGACTGGTCAACCATGTCATTGAAGTACTTCTCCACGGTCACGCCGCTCTCGCCCTCAGCCTTGATGGACACCTGCGCGGCGTTTATCCAGCTCTCGTCGGGGCTTATCTGGAAGAACGGCTCGGGCAGGGTGTAGCTGTCGATGCCCTTGTAGCACCGCATGTACGGTGTCTCACCTGCCGTGCCTGTGGACGACTGTATTATCGCCCCCTGCCTGTCCTTCTCCTTCCTGCTTCCCAGCTGCACTATCTCGTCACCTGCCATCGGTGCGGTGCTTCCTGTGGCGCAGTCCGTGGCCGAGAGGACGACGCAGTTGGTGAGCGTTGTCCCCGAGGCGTATGTCCTGCCGTTCACGGTCAGGCTTTCAGCGGTGGTGTACTCCACGGCGGTGACGAGCCTCCAGTAGTACTGGTTCTCGAACTCGCTCGTCGTCCCCTCCTTGATGTTGAACGTCTGGCACAGAGCCTGGTCGCCCACACGGAAGAGGTTCTCCACCTGCCTTCCGTCAGAGTCCGTGTCCTCGAAGAAGCAGACGTAGGCGGTCGGGTTGCCGTCAGAGTCCGTCAGCGTCTCCACCCGCGAGCAGACCATGCTTGCCGCAGTGTTCATGAGCCGTCCGCCTATGTGGCTCGTCCTCATGACCTCAATCTCGTGGGCGGTCATCTTCCGGGTCACCTCCAGATAGTCCACCTGCATCTTCACGCCGTCACCGTCCACGGACACCCTGCCGCCCTGCGCCCCGGCGACGAACGGCACGGTCTTGCCTCCGAACGTCACGTCGCCCTCAAGCGCCGATGTCCCCTCCACGCTCACGTCGCCGCCCGACCGGATGTCCTTCAGCACGGCCGTGCCGTCAGCGGCTATCGTGTAGGGCCTCACGCCCTCGCTGTCCGCCTCGCCTATGTCCACGCCCGAGTCTGCCTTGACTGTCTGTGCGAAGGTTGCCACGCCTAATGAGGTCAAGCCCTCATTGAAGGTAGCCAAACCTAAAGCGGTCAAACCCTCATTGAAGGTAATGCGCCCATTCGCAACGTCGTCGGCAATCTTAGACAAAAAGCGGTCGTTAATCGGACTGTCTTCCACAACGTCCTCCGCAACATCCGAATATGCGGCACGGCTCGCGTATCCGGCACGGTCGGCATACTCGGCTTGCTCCGCGTAGACCGCCAAATCAGCCTTCGCAGCGTGCTTTGCCTCGTCAGCGGTCTTGCTGACTCCGCTGTAACCGCTGCTTCCAGTGGATGTCCCACTACTGCCGCTGTTCCTTGGTTTTGCTATTTGCTTTACATCTATCATACGCCAATCTCCTTTAATGTCATGTCCGCACGCCCCTCAATCAGGTTTCTGCCGATACCCTGCACGAAAAATTCTTTACCCAAAGCCTCATGCCTGTAATGGTTGAACAGACTGACAACATCGTCGGTGTCTATCAGTTTCTGCTTCATTATGACACGCGGCTTGTGATACTCGGTATAGTAGCTGTCCACGTAAATCTGTTCAGGCTTTGCCTTAACGTTGTTGTTCCGGTCGTACACTGTCAAAATGCCGTCTCCTGTGGATATGTCCAACGGTGTGGACAAACTCACCGTGTTGCTCACTCCCAGCTGTGCGCACTCCTCCGCTGTCAAAACCGAATTTATCTTAAACTCCAAATCGTCCTTTTTGTTCACGAAGGTCTCTTTGGTGTCGCTCATATAGATGATGTCGTTATCGTTGTTGCCGTTGCTGATAAGTCCATTGTCACTATAAACCTTAACCTCGAACGATTTAAGCATTATACTGCTGACGTGTGCCAGAAGCGGCACGGTGGAACTGCTCCACTTGGTATGTCTGAAAAACGTGGGGTGGCGGCGTGTAACCACGTCCCATGTGGCATTCACGGGTCCCAGTATCATAAACTTTACTTGTCCGCTCACCTTGTCGCTCTTCTTGATGGGAATTCCTATACCCTCAGCGTCAATGCCCATCTTGTAGTCGATATTGTTTTGAATGTCGAACTCTGTGCCTACCAGCTTATCACCAATCTTGGGGTCAAAGCCGATGGTGAAGCATTGCTGATAGTATTCGTCATCGCTTTGGCACTCGCTGCGCTCCTTGTAAGTCTGCCATACAAAATCGGTTGTCTGTCCGTCCGTGCCTGACTCCACCACGCATTTGTCTCCGATAACCAACATACAGGCTAACACGGCAACCTTGCTGATTGTGTCGGTGCTGTCGCCCACTGCGCTGTACTTAAATTCGTACTCCTCCGGACCTTCGCCTGTATAGGGATAAAAGCCGCTGTCCGCTCCCTCATGCCATGTCGCCTCCTTATCGGGTGTGTCGGCTTGCCAGTACTGACGTGTGTAATACCTGCCGTCCCCATTGCTGCGGCTCGGCACGGTCTTGTGCCAGTATATCCCGACCGGGATGCCATCCACTATGGTCGTCCACTCCTCGTTGTGCAGTGTTGTGTACGTTTCGGTTCTGTCCATTATCGGGTTTAGTATCACCTTACCCGACAACACTATATAGTTGGTTGTCTCCTTGTCCGCAGGTGAGAAAACGCCCCCGGTGCTGTTGCCAGTATAGACGGCATACGGTATATTTGTCTTGATGTCCGATTCGTTCGGGTAGGTGCTGCTCTCGTCATTGTCCACACCGTTGCCGTTCACTGACACCACCAGATAGTTGGTCATGTTTACCTTTGAGGTGGGGCTGTTGTCGTCGTTGGCCGTATTCGTCTTCACGCTGCCCAAAGCCATGATTGCCGCTCCGGGCGACTGTCCCAACCAATCGGGTAGGGCGTGTTGGCTCGTCCCCTCACTTCCGAAGTAGTCCACTATGTCCACCTCCGTATTGCCGTTCATCGGAAAAGTCCACTGAGTGTTGCGCATCACCTGCACAAACCAATCAGTAATAGCGCCTCCTCCATACGTTGTCTTCTGGTCGTGGGTCATAGCGTAGAAAGCGTTGTAGGCCGTCCGTCCCTCCCCATCACTTGAATACTCGGTAAGGTACTTTTGCTTATTGGTGTACGGACTGACCAACAAATCCTCGTCCAACGGGCTTTCTATCACGCTTTCGATGCTCTCCACCTTTGCCGTCAGCTGTAGTTGGTTGTAGACATCACCTATGCTTATGGTGGTGTCGCAGTCCGCCACGTTGTCCAAAGCGATTGTCACGGTTTGCCGCGCGGTCTGCTTGGTGGCGCCCTCTATGATGTCGCACCAGATAATCTCGTCCGGTGTTGCCTTGACGGATTCCCACGAAAAGATATAGAAGTCGAGGCCGTCCTGCGCGATATGTAGGTTCAGGTACTTCAAAAGTTCCTCCAACACCTCGTCCTGCTGCCAGACATCGCTTTCGTCATCGCCCAGGAACAACAAGTCGAATATTGAAAGCTGTCCGAAAATCTGATAGCGGTTCGCATCCAACGCATTGATCGCCTTGCTGCCGTCATACCAGAACTTGCTGCCTTGACCTCCCAATATATCAAGACTCTCGGTTACACCCCTCAGTATCTCGGTGGCAATGTCGTGGAAGCTGCGCTGTGCGGCCTCTGCCTTGACGGAAGCGTAGGCAACGCCCAATGCCCCAACGTCCTTGTACTTGCTGTACTGCAACGCGCTAAGCGCGTCCACGCAATTCAATTCCAGTTCGTCCCATCGGTCGTTATACGACTGTGAAAACGTTTGGGGTTCGATGAACCCTGCGAATACGCATTTGTCATTCTTGTAGATGTTCACCACCGCATCACGGCAAGAGGTACTGAAGAAGTCCGATACCAGATTTCCGCAAAGCAGACGAATGGTAGCCGACCGCCTCAGAAGACAGTCGAAGGTGTCGTTTACCTCGTCGGTAATCTCCGCAGGGTCTTCCGTGAAGAATACATCGGCCTCCTCACTGCCAATCTCCAGTGTCCGCGTACGGTCGTTTTGGGTGACGATATAAACCGCTACCGTGTCGCCCCTCTGACCGAGAAAACTGCCGTATATGTACATGCCCGTAATGTTTTAGATGTTACACATTATACTTCCTTCCGCTCTTCTTTCCCACCTTCCTGGTCTCTTCTACCACTTCCACTATCCTGCGCGCTACGGCGTTCATATTGATGTTCACCACCGTGGTCGTCGGTTCTATATCGTTTGTTATGTTCTGCATCGTTACAGGCTGCAATTGCCGCTCCGTGAAAGTCGGTGGTTGGAACTTGCCGCTAATCATGCCGAACAGCCGGGCTTGCTGAAACTTGTTGAGTATCATTTCACCGCTGTTGACACGGGCGAACTTCTTGTCGCCCGATGTCGAAGTGCCGCCGATGACACCACCTGTGGCGAAGCCCGAAACCGCTGCCAGTGCCGCCATAACCGCCGCCACACCTGCGGCAATGGCTACGAGGTTCATAGGGAACGGCATCTTTGCGCCGCTTGCCGTGGCGTTCGCCACCGCCTCACCGCTCTTGGCGGCTGTGTTGACTGTAGCTGCCGCCGTTTCCCCGGCCGTTGCCGCTGCGTCCGTGGTGGATGCCGCCGCATGTGCCGTGGTTGCAGCCGTGAGCGTCTGGAACAGTGTCACTATGCCTTGTATGCCCTCGGCAATGGAAATGAAGCCGTTGATAATGCCTGACACCTGCTGCCATGCGTCACCGTTGTTCTCCAGTGCATCGCTTATGCCCTGAATGCCGTTGCCCACGCCTTGGACGCTTCCCCAACCGCTCTTGATGTCGCCAAACGCTTTGTCGAACCCACTGCTGTCGAGTTCTATCTTAATAGGCTTCAGTCCGATTCCTGCGAGTTGTCGGTTTATATCTTCAATCTCTTTCAGGACATCGTCCTTGCCTATGATTCCTATCTCGTAGTCGGCTTGTATGCGGCTTGCCTTGTTCTGGGCGTTGCTGTAGCTCTGCCTTTTGTCGGCGGCGCTGCCCTGCTCGATATAGGTCGGTTCAACCTCGGCCTTTATGGTGACTTTGCCGTTTGTGCCTTCGTCTATCTGCCGCTGTATGTCCGCCGCCTCGGCAACGGCCCTCACCTTCGCCTCAATGGAGGTGGCATTCTCGAACTCTTTCTGCTTGGATGCCAGCTGCTCCCTTAGCTCTTCCAGTGTGGTTCTCACCTCAGCGTCCTCCGGGGTACGCAGACCACACTCTATTTCAGTCCGCTCTATCTCCGCTTTAACCCCATCGTAGTCCGCGACTAACTGCCTGCGCTTGTCCGGGTCTATCTCTACGTCTATTTTGGCTTTAAGGTCGGATAGTTTTTTGTCCAGATATTTCAGTGACCCTTCGGGAGCGGACTCCTCCTGTGTATTGCGCTGTATTGTGTTCGTGTGCGTGTCCTTAATTGGCACACCTGTGATGGCAACGCTTTTACCGGATGTGTCAAGCACGCCCTTTGCCGCTTCTGCTTCCCTTAGAGCCTCAGTCAAGCCGCGTAATGCCTCGTTAGTCTTGTTGTCATAGCCCTGCTCCTCATTACGCTTACGCTGTAGACCCTGCTGGTAACGGTAGTCGTTGAGCCGTTTAGCGTCTTCCTCGGTAAGGTTTCCGTAGTCAATCTTCGGCAATATACCGCCAGTCAACCTGCCCGTACCGTCACCTTTGACACCTGCCGCCTTATACTCCTCCAACATCTCACCGGTAGCGGGGACAGTGGCGATTTTGTCTCCGGCTTTAGCCTTCGCATATTTGAATGAGGGGCTGAAGTTCGTGGCCTTATCCTTGATGGAGTCCTTGTATATGTCCTTCCATGCTTCTGCTTTGGCGATAGCCGTTAATGCCGCTATAACCTTCGGAGCGTTAGAGACAAATGTCTTATAGGCTGAGTTAACGTCATCTATATGCAGCCCCAATTCGGCAAATGCCCTTTGGTTCTGCTTGATGAATGTCGTTTTATCGCCTTCCGTCTTTAGACTGTTCCACTGCGCTTGCAGGGTCTTGAATTTTCCGACAAGTTCTCCTGCTGAGTCTCCCAGTCGCTTCTGCACTGCCGACTGTCGCTTGGCTTCCTCCTGCGCTTTGCGTTGGGCATCCGTCATCGTGTCAACGGATGATGCCCCTTCCTCGCACTTGCCAATCAATACGCCTACTGCGGCGCTGACCGCAGCGATAGCTATGCCCACGCCAGTGGCTATTAACAGACCCTGTATGGCAAGTTTCAGCGTTGCGGCACTCACAGCCGCACCGCGGAATGAAGCCGACATTAATTGTGTCAGGGCGTTCATGCGTACCGATGTGGCGTTCCATACAAGCGAAGCGGCATTTGTGGCAGCGATTCTGGCCTTGACCACACCATGGATGACTCCGAAGGACTTCAACGCCCGGTTGAGTGTCAGAACGGCAACCGCACTGTTTCCGACCTGTGAGGTGATGTTGAGCAAAGGCAGGAATTCGCCAATAGCGGACGCAATCTTATCGGTGAACTCGCCGATTTCGTTTTTGAGCATCTGGAGACTTGCTGCTCCGCTGCTGCTCATGATGGCAAAAGCATCGTCAATTGTCCCGGCACTGCCTTTCATCGCCTCCACGTTCTCGTTGAACTTGGCTGCGAGTTGCCCCGTGAGCGGTCCCAATGCCCTGAGGCTTTCGGCACTGCCGAACAGTCTGCCGTAGATTTCCTGCTCCAGCATACCGCTCTTGCTTGCGTATGCCTTTACGTTCTGGTCTAACTCGGTAAGGAAGTTGCGCATTCCTCCTGCCGCCTTGATAGCCGCGGCATCGAACTCGATGCCCATTTCCTGCGCCATCTTGCGTGCCTCGCTTGAAGGCTTGACCAAAGCGGTAAAGACAGCGGCCAACTGTGTTGAGACCTCTGCCGTGTTTCCGCTCACGCCAGTGAGTGTCGCAAAGGTCGCCATAAGCTCGTCGACGCTGACACCCAAAGTGGCGGCGTTGCTCGTGACTCTCGGCAAAGCCTGTGCAAGCTGCTCGAACGATGTCACACCGTACTTTGCGGTGAGCTGTATCTTGTCCTGCACGTCACCAGCCATGTCCCATGACAAGCCGTAGTTCTTGATAATGGTGGAGGTGACCTTTACGGTCTCACCCAAATCGGCAATACCGCCAACGGACGCTTTTGCCGATTTGTTGAGATAGTCAATCCAGTTGTCTTCAGGCACACCGTTACTGATTACCTGATACAGACCGTTGGCGAGTTCCTCACGTGCGACAGGAATGGTTTTGGACAGCTCCGTTACCTCGTCCTTCAGTTTGGCGAAGCCCTCACCGTTCTTTCCCGCCATCGTGTTGGCGGCGTTCATGGCTGCACTGAAAGTACGGCTTTCCTCTGTCACGGTACTGAGTGTACCCGCGATTTGTGAAATGGCATTATTGATGCTTTGGAATTTTTCAACGTGCTGGTTGAAATTGACCAAAACCGCGTCAAACTTCTCCGCCTCCGTCTTTGCTTGGTCAAGTACACGGTGCAAATCCGCCACCGATGAAGTGGCGGTGACGAGCTTCTCTTGACCGTCAACAAGCAATTTAACGTTAAACTTTATTTCTTTTGCCATATTTACAACGTATGCGTAACTAAGTAATCAATATTTTTCCTACCTTTGTGGCCAGAACAAAACCGATGGAGCAATGGAAGCAAAGGAAGAGACTACAGACACTAAGCGAATCACCGCGCGGATAAGCGTTGAAATTGATGACGATACCCCAAAGATAAAATACTCCAACCCTTGGGCCATGGTTGCCGCCTTGTCCTTTGTCGCTATGGTCGTCTCGCTCTTCATAAACGGTATAGCCTTTTTCGTTTGTTACGTGGTATTCCTTTTTTCTATATCATTGTCGGCTGACAAATTTTGCGACCGAGCTAATAATCCGTGGAAATATAAGGATTGACAATTCAGTGCCTCACCTTCCCCAACACTTCCTCGAACCGCCTTAACGCGTCTTCCTTGGATACTGCCTGGGCTGTTTTCGTGTGCTTTGGCTTTTTCTTCTCCCATGGAAAGGGCAGAAGTCCGTGCGGTGTTATGGTCTTCTTCGAGTACGGCTGTAGGGTGATAGCCGCAAGCATACGCATACGTTCCCAACCGTCTTGATACTGCGCTGTCCGCTCCTCGCTGTACGCCTTGTATATGTGGCGGAACTCCTCGGGCGTGAGGGCGCAAAAGTCATTGAAGGACAAACCGATGTTGCCGACGGCTACGCCCAGCAAATCAAAGATGCCTAACTTTTTTTTTCGCCTTCCGTGTCGGTGTCCTCCTGTGCCTCGTCCTCCGTGGCGTTCACGGTGTCCGTCCACTTGGTGAGGTCTTCGGGCGTGAGACTGTCCGCAAAGTCCATAAGCGACATGTCGAAATCAACACCGTCGTGCTTACATGCGGATGCCGTGCAGCAGTACAGGTAGGCGCACATGTCAGACAGGCTGCCTCCAACCTCCGTCACTTCCTTGCCCGTCTCTTTCTTGAAGCGAAGCATAGCCCCCATAGTCTGCCTACAGGGGTATGCCTTGCCGCCAATCATGATTTGAATTTTTGGCATAATCAACTAATCACAATAACATTAAACATTCAACCAACTTACATGCGTCTAAAGCAAATAGCCTCTCTACTCGCTTGTGTCCGCCTTGCCCGGATAGATGTCCGGCTCACCGTCATTCTCCAGTGACACGCTATAGGCGG
>CAVHCL010000140.1:15040-15523 GCA_963634425.1 Bacteroidaceae bacterium | reverse complement strand
CGCCTTCCAATACAAATTGGTATCTTCCAGTATTACTTATAGACAATTCACAATAATCTATTACAGTATCATCTATCGTAACGCTCTTTGGAAGTTGAACCGTATCGATTAGTTGCCTGAGTCTAAGCGGATAACTGAGTCCTATAAAATGCCCGTGGGTAAAAGTACAGTTAACACTCTGTATATAGCATATTGTATCATACGGTATCGTGGGTGTGCCATCTATAGGTTCATATTGGTGGTCTATGTCATAAAGTTGGGTGTTCGCGGCATTTGCCGAGACCCCAAGCTTGAACATATCGTTCAGATGTTCAAAATATGCAAATTTGTTGTCTATCATAATTTAACTGTTGGAAGATTCATAAGTGGCAAGTTTGGTTTCAAGGGCAGCGATTCTTTGTTCAAAATCTGCAATGACCGCCTGTACACTTTTATAAGCGGTTATGTCGGTACTCATTCCGTCATAGCCGCCCACACCGAGGA
>CAVHCL010000140.1:0-15030 GCA_963634425.1 Bacteroidaceae bacterium | reverse complement strand
CCACGACTGTGAAGAGCATTGGCATTGTCTACATTATATCGTCCCTCGGCATGGGAATATGAACCGCTCGTCTTCGTTCCATATCCTTCAGAATGAGAATGTTGTCCATTTGCCATTGATTCCCTTCCCTCGGCATGAGCAGCAGTTCCAGATGCTGTTGTGCCGTTACCCTCGGCATGAGCCGCAGTTGCAGATGCTACGGTATTATAGCCTTCAGCATGACTTGCGCCACCACTTGATTTGCAATTGGAGCCTTCTGCATGACAAGCATCGTTAGTCGCTTGACAAAGAATGCCTTCAGCATGAGGATATTTACCGTATGCCTGACACTCATAACCATTAATCACACTGTATTGCCCGACAGTACTACCACTCTTTCTATTACCAAATACTGCACCCGGTGCATCATCAGTACCGTCCTTAGTCCAAGCACTGACACCGGCAATATAACTCTTTATCTTGCTCCACAGATAAGTGACACCCGTTGCGTCCAAATATTTAGCCATAATATCAAGTTTTCTTTAAGTTAATGGATAGTCCCGAGGGCACTCACCCCCGGGACACGATTACGTTAAGCAATGGCAGCGTCTATTTCATCATTGGAAAGAGCACCCTCTACAGGCAAAGCCGCATACATCGCAGCGGTCATAACACCGCTTGCAGTGGCACTTGCAGCAGGAAGAGTGAAACTACACAGTTTCTCACCCTCTTTGTGGGCAAGGCCGTAGAGGGCAATATTGACATCACTGGCTTCTGCCGTAACGACACCAGAACCGACTTGCGAATACACTATGGCGTTGACATAGTCGCTTGCAGTCATCACTCCTTTGTCGTCCACAGATACACCTTGGGAAGTGTCAGCGAGTTTGACCACACCGAGTGTTGTATCGGTAGCCATTGGCAGAGAAACCTCCGCAAGAGCGTTGGGTTCTTCATTGCTGTCATAAAGAGCAATGTCCAGTCTATTGTCTCTCGCATCAACCTCCGCAGAACCCAAAACAGAACCTTGCAGGTTATTGATGACCTCTTGCACACTGCTATAAGTAGTAGCGTCGGTACTCATTCCGTCATACCCGCCCACGCCAAGGAAATAGATGTTGCCGTTCTTTGTGTCAGTAGCGTCATCATTATTATAATAAGTGTACTCGGAGTTCATAAATATAGGGTCACCTCCTTGCACATAGCGTCCCACACCTCTACTATGAAGGGCTTTCTCGTTGTCTATATTGTATATACCCTCAGCATGGGAAGCCCAACCTGATGCATAAGTAGTATCGCCTTCAGCGTGGGAATGTGTTCCTTTTGCACGAGTCTCATATCCTTCAGAGTGGGAATTGGCACCAATCGCTTTAGTTCCATTACCTTCAGCGTGAGAATAGTCACCTGTGGCATAATTGTAAGAACCCTCAGTGCTGGAATATTCACCCGTTGCAGTTTGGGATTTACCACAGATAACGGCACCTTTACCAAGAACATCAGTAGAAGACATTTTCCATCCATACACTATACCGTTGCCGTCCTTGGTCCAGGCCAACTCCGTTTTCTTCGCATAGGGCGTCAAGTCCACCTCCGCCTTGTACTCGCCGAGTTTCTCCCACTTGGTTGCGTCATAGGGGTTGGTTTCGCTTATGGGAAGGTCACCGATATAGATATACTCCTCATACTTGTTGTTGTCACCCTCCACCGCAGTTGCCTTGAGATAAAGACATCTCTTTATCCCCTCAGTGGGCAGGTTGTCCACGACCTCCACGAAAGTGGTGTCCAAGTCGCTCTTCGCCCAGAAATTGTCCTTGATTTTGCTCCAGAGATACTTCACTCCGTTTGCGTCCAAATACTTTGCCATAGTCTTTCTCGTGTTTTTATGCGTTTATGATTTTCTCTATCTCACTGTCGGGGATGCTGCTGTCCGCCGTGGCACCCGTGGCCATTCCGTCCAGTTTCCCCTTGTCCTCCGGGGACATCATTCCGGCACTGTCCTCGGTGGCTGCCGGGAAGGTCACCGTGGCAATGGGGTCTTCCGACCACACGCCGTCCTCCTTCGTGGCGTAGATGCTGTAGATGCGGAGTATGTTCCTGTCATCATAGTCCGTCTCCAACTCGAACTTTCCGGCCGCAGTGCCTATCCTCGCCTTGTCCTCCTTCGACATCAGACCCGCCGTGCTCTCCGTGGCGGTGTCAAGGGGTATGACACCCACCGTGGTACCGTCATTGGCGTAGAACGTCAGTTCATACACGTTGCCGCTGGCATTCACGTCCACATCGCAGACGCTCCTGTCAAGGTTGCCCTTGTCCACCGCGGTCATCACTCCCGCCTTCGTTGCCGACGCACCCTCTATGTCCACCGCCGACACCGTGCCGCCGTTCTTCGTCTGTGTCAGCGTCACCGTGCTCCCGGTAGCCGATGCCTTCATGCCGTTGACGGAGTTCTCCACCTTGCCCTTGTCCGCCGCCGACATCAGACCCGCCGTGCCCGTGGTGGCCGACGCTATCGCCAGCCTGACGGCGTTGCCGTCATTGTCGGTCAGGGTGACCGTTCCCGACACCGAGTCAAAGGTCATCGTCATGCCGATGATTGACTGTCCTATCTTCACCCTCACCGCCTCGGAAAGTTTCGCCTCCGTGACGGCATCGTCCTCCATATCGTCAGTGGCGATGTTGAAGAACTTGCGCACCCAGTGCAGGGGGAAGCATCCGCCGTTCACCACAATTCTCTCTTCGTCACTCTTTGTCTCCATTGTTCTCCGCTGTGTTTGTCGTTGCTGTTTCCGCAAGCCTGTAGGCGTGGCTCATCAACCGTGCGGCAAGGCTTGCATTGCCGAAGGTCTCCGCCGTGAGGGAGGCGCAGGCGTACACCGCCGCATCCAAGACCCTCCCGGGGATAGCGAGTTCTCCGTCTGTTCCCGTTTCCGGCGTGGGGACATACCCGATGCTGTCGAGTGTGTCTGCCGCACTGTCGCTCGTGTACAGTTCCAGCCTGTATCCGCTTGTGACACTGGCATCCTTCACGAGGGCTGCCACGGGTGTATGGGGGTTGCCCCTGAGTCCCTGCCACGGACTTGACTGCAAGGCGTACTCCGCATCACTGTCGGAGATGATTGACGCGGGGCGGTCCCAACTCTTCATCCTGACGTGGAGCAGACGGAAGAAGTCCTTGGGCATATCTGCCGTCCCGACATATACGCCGTGCGATTCCTTCATGGTGACCTTAATATCTGCCGTCTTGGCATCTGCCGTCTTGGCACCTGCCGTCAGCATCCGTGCGGGGGCAACGGACACTATCTCCTTCGCCGCCGGAATCACGTTGCTTTCGATGATCGCGTCAAGTGTCGCCGCGTCCGTGTCGCCCGAAGCGACCAAAGCCTCGCTGTTGTCCATGTCCAGCACAAGCCTGACCCTTGCAGTGAAATCCGTCAGTTTCATTTCCGTAATCCTGTAAATTCAATGCCGTTAGCCTCCGCTGCCGACAGGATGCTCTCCTTGCTGCGCAGCTGCGTGCGTCCCAGTCCGCAGTACTCCACAAGGTATTCCTTGGCTTCCGCGAGACTGCCGACGTGTACCTGTTTCTTCTCCGCCGCGGTCACCTCCTCCGCGGTTTCCTCCGCAGCCCCTGCCGCCGTCTCCACGGTCTCCCCGCGGAAGATGTCGCCGTATGATTTGCGCAGCTCCAGTTCCCTCTGCACATCCTCGTCTGCCGTTATGTACTGGCTGCATCCGTTGCCCAGTTCCTCGAACCTTATGTGCTTGCGTCTGCCGTGTACCAACAGCGTGATGCTGAATCCTGCCGTCGCAGTGTATTTCCTTGTTGCCATATGTGTGAAATTGAAAAGGGGGCAAGGGCACTGTCACGAACCCTGCCCCCCGTTGTCAGAAACCGTTGTCGTTACGCTCCCTTCGCCAACTGCATGCGGAAGTGTGCCTTCGGGTAGCGCAGATAGAGGGCGGAAGCCTCCTGAAGCACCACAGCCTCGGTGTTGCGCACTCCGGCAGTCTTCAGGTCAAGGACATTGCGTGTCCATGAGATGTACTTCTTCTTGCCGAGATACTCGGGGTCTATGCACAGGGCGCAGTCCGCCATTCCGTTCAGGTCGAACAGCTCATGGTGTATGGTGAGAATCTCGCCGAAGTCGGTGTCCCAAGACTTGAACTTCAAGTTCCATGCCTCCACGTTCTCCTTCAGGCGGAACTTGTCGCTGTCAATCTTGCTCAGTGCCGCGAGCATCTCGCTGCCGCAGAACATGATCTTGCGCTTCGTGCCCGAACCGGTGCCCACGAAGAGGTCTTTGGCGATGTCCACAAGGTCATCGTCGGTGATGGTCGTCTGCTTGGTGTCGCTGTCGTAGGTGCCGACCTCGATGTCCGTTCCGGCTGCCTGCCACCAGATACCCTTGGTGAACCATGTCGCCATGTTGTTCTTGCTGACGTGCTTGATGCAGCCCATGTCGCCGAAGAGGAACGAACCCTCCATTCCGAGGCGCATGTCATACACGCCGTCCTCCTCCAAGTCGCTGAACGTCCAGTCCACGTTCTTTGCGGAAATCTTGTCGAAAGTGGACTGCTCCACCTGCATGAGGAAGTTCTGGCAGTACTGCTCCGTAGCGGTCGGGATGTTGGCGAAACGTCCTGTCTGCACGTCCAGCTCGCCGCAGGCCTTGCCCATGCGGATTACCGTCTGCGGAGTCTCCGCGAGGGTCACGCCGGGAACCACCGACGGCTGGTTCGCACTGTCGAGGTTTCCGTTCACGGCAAAGCACTTCAGCGTTCCGTCAGTGCCTATCTCCGCAACCTTCAGCACAAGGTCGGGGGTCTTCACTCCAGTAAGGGTGCTGTACTCCTGTGCCTTGTAGTTGTACTTGCCCTTCACGCCCACGATGCGCAGGGTGTCGTCCACGGTGAATATCTCGGGATTGGTGACCGTCACGTTCGCCGTAGCGCCGCCCCCGGTGATGCTCGCCGCCAAGGTGGTCTTGACAGGACGCGTGCCCACGCTGAAATACTTGAACGAGAACTGCTTCGTGCTGCCCGACTCCGCATAGCGCGAAATCTGGTCGATAGGAGTCGACATCGGGCGGATTTTCGTAATCTTGCGGTCTATCTCCTTGTCAAGGAAATCCGGGTCCGCATCGAGGTTGCCCGTGGTCGATGCCATGCCGTCACCGCTCTGGTTGCTGTTGGTTGGCGCAGAGTCCGCATTCTGGTCTTTGCCGTAGCCGCCGGAAGTAGTACCTGCATCGGGAAGGTCTCCCGACACTGCCATTGCGACACCGCCTCCGAATGCGGAAGCGACAAGTGTCATGAGAAAAGAAAGAAACTTTTTCATCGTTGTAAATAATTGGTTATGGTTTGTATTCTGTTTTGTTCACTTACTGTCCCTTGCGGGGGATGCGCTTCATGCCGCCGAGGTCATAGATGCTCTTCTTCTCACGGCCCAGTGCCCCGGGCAGGGTGTAGCCGCTCTCCCTCGGTGATGCCGAGCCGCCGCCCAACTGCGGCATACCGTCTCCGTGGGGCTTGCGCAGACGCTCCTCTATCTTCCCGTTGCGCCCTCTCACCTCCGCCACGCGCTCCGCATCGGCGATGTCCCTGTCGTAGTTCAGGGCGTGCATGGCGGACTTGAAGGCTTTCTCCGTGAAGTTGTTCATCACTATCTGCTGCGCCAGCTCCCTGAGGAACGCCATCGCCTCGTCCATCTGCTCGTCGGTGTAGCCGTTCTCCTGCCGGATTTTCTCCATGTTGGCGAAACTCTCCACACGGTTCTTCTCCCACTGCTCCTTCAAGTCCTTCTCGTGGGCCACCTGCTCCAGAAACTCCTTGTCGGCCTTTTCCATTGCCTCCATTACCTTCGGGTCGTTGAAGGCAGCCTCTATGCCCTCCCTGCCGTAGGCACGGAGCAACTGCACCCGCGGGTCTCCGTCCGACATCCACGCCTGTATGAACTTCGCCGCCATGGGGTCTTTCGTGTACAGGTCTGACAACTGCTGCTCACGCCCCTTGTACTCGCTGATTTGCCTGTCGAAATCATCGTAATCGTCGGAAATCCGTGAGGAATAGTCGTCGTCACTCTCGAACACTTGGTCGGGATAACGCTCGCGCAACTTCTGCCGGAGTGCCTCCAACTTGTCCTTAATCTGCTGATTTTCTTTGTTTTCCATATTCCTATGAGATTGCATTTTGTATCTGTGGACAAAGATAAGCCCTTGTGCCGACGTTCCGACTTTATTTTTTAATTTGCATTCGCTAAATTTGCACAAAGCACTTTTGCATGAAAAAGACAGGTGATGTATACGAACTGAAGGAAGAGCGTGACGCGGAACTGCTGCGCACGTTCCGGCTGCACCTGATGCAGGACGGTATGGTGCGTCTGCCCGAATGCGCCGAGCGCACGGTGATGTCACCCACGTCACGCTTCTGGGTGAGCAGGGAGAGGGCTACCCTCGTCATGTACGGACTGCTCCGCGGAAAGGGGCTTGACGGCATGAGCCAAACACGGAGGGAGATGTACGGCGAGATTTTCCGCCGTGTGCTCGCGGCGAGGGAGGAGCATCCCGACTGGACGGTGGCGGACTTGACGGACTATGTGGTGCGACAGCCCGCACCGAGGTTCTACCTCACGCCCAAGTCGGCGGTGGTGATACTGTGCAGGATACGCAACGGATGGGACGCACGGAAGCAAAGGCACTGACGCTGCTTGCGGCGCTGATGTGCGTGGGGATGCTCGCCGTGTCCCCCGACGTGCAGGACGTGTGCCTGTTGCCGGGGGTGTCTCTGCGGCACAGGGCGGCATACATGTTCTGCCACGCCAGTCTGCTGCATCTCGCCATGAACCTCTGGGCGCTGCTCTATCTCGTGTTCCTCTTCCCGGTGGACTTGTGGATGCTCCTGACGGCTGCCCTGTCGGCGGCGGCAGTGCCCGATGCACTCATCGGCAGCGAACCTGTCGTGGGGATGTCGGGAGCGGTGTTCTTCCTCCTCGGGGGCATTGCCGATACTGTGGGGGACAAGCGGCGCTACCTCCTGTCCAACCTCGGTTTCATACTCCTCGGAACTGTCCTGCCCCACATCGCATGGGGCGTTCATCTGTGGTGCTTCATTTGCGGACTCATATATGCGTATGGAAAGTGTAAGGTCTTTAATCGCGGAAAACAGTAAGAGGGCAGCCTTGATGCACACTCCCTTCAACCCCGTCACCGGGGAAGGCTCGGTAGGGGAAAGGAAGAAGGTCGCCATAGAGGAACTGGGCACATTGTGGCTGCCCGCCGCCATGCTTGCCGTGCCCCTTGTCAGGCAGGTCGTCAAGAGGGGGAGCATCGCCGCATGGCTCGGACAGGACTACGGTGCTGACAGGTCTGACGCTGACGGCGGGGAGTGGGATGCCATGGCCAACGACGTGGCGGAACAGCTCGTGCGCATAAGGATGAAGCACGACTTCCCCTTCTGGGCTTACTGCTTCGTGCAGATACACCCCAAGGGCGAGGGCGACGACATCCCCTTCCGGCTCAACCGCCAGCAGCGGAGACTCGTGGAGAAATACGAGGCGCAGCGCATTGCCGGAAAACCCATACGCCTTGTCCTTGCCAAGTCACGTCAGTGGGGCGGTTCCACTGCCACGCAGATATACATGGCATGGCTGCAACTGGTTCACAAGATAGGTCTCAACAGCATCATCGTCGGCCACCAGAAGGATTCCTCCGCAGAGGTGGAGAGCATGTTCAAGAAGGTCATAGAGGCCTATCCCGTGCAGTACCTCCATCCTCCGGGCGAACGCTATGACGGCAGGGAGACGAAATACGCCGGAGACCCGCACACGCAGAACATCCACACCGTGCCGCAGCGCAAGTGCAAGATAAAGGTCGGCACTGCCGAGAAACCCGATTCCGCCCGCGGAGGCGATTCCGCACTCGTCCACTGCACGGAGGTGGCGTTCTGGAAAAAGACAGAGGGGAAGAAGCCCGAACAGATTGTCCGCTCCGCCTGTGCGGGGGCACTGCCGCAGCCCTACACGATGATAGTCTACGAGTCCTCGCCCAACGGCACAGGCAACTTCTTCCAGCGCGAGTATGACGATGCCAAGGCGGGACGCTCCATGTTCGACGCCATGTTCGTTGCCTGCTGGGAGATAGAGGCATACTCCATAGAGGTGCAGGACGAGAATGCCTTCGCTTCTTGGCTCTACGAAAACCGCAACAACCCCAATGTCCGCGACGACCGCTCCGAGTCGGGCAGATTCTATTGGTACATGTGGTCTCTGGGAGCAACCTTCGATGCCATCAACTGGTATATCCATGAACGCAGGAAATACCACGACCATGCGGACATGGCAAGCGAGTTCCCCATTGACGACATCGAGGCGTTCACCTATTCCGGGGCGAGGGTCTTCGACCGCTACAAGGTCAACGCACTCAGAGGGGGATGCCGCCCTCCGCAGTTCATCGGCGAGGTGCAGGCGAAAGGCGACGAGGGCAGGGAAGCGCTTGCCGGACTGCATTTCGCGGAAGACCCGCAAGGGCAACTGTGGGTGTGGGAGAAGCCCGAGATATTTGATGACGAGAAGGTGACCAACCGCTACCTTGCCGTGGTCGACATCGGAGGACGCGGGGCGAAGGCGGACTGGTCGGTCATCCTCGTCCTTGACCGCTACTGGATGCTGGAGGGCGACAAGCCCTCTGTCGTGGCGCAGTGGTACGGACACATCGACATGGACCTGCTTGCGTGGAAGGCGGCGCAGATAGCCTCTTGGTACGACAACGCACTGCTCGTCATAGAGAGCAACACACTCGAGACGAAAGACCGCGAACGCCATGTCGACGGCGACCAGTCGGAGTTCATCCTCAACCAGATAAAGGACATCTACGACAACCTCTACGCACGCAGACAGTCCGAGGCGGACATCGCCGACGGTGTGCCGCGCAAGTACGGATTCCATACCAACGTGTCCACAAAACCCAAAATAATATCTACACTTGTAAAGGTCATCCGCGACAACCTCTACATAGAGCGTGACGGACGCTGCCTTGACGAGTACCTCTGCTATGAGCGCAAGCAGAACGGTGCCTACGGCGCTATCCTCGGCAAGCACGATGACCTGCTCATGACACGCGCCATAGGACTGCACATCTGCTTCAAGGAAATGCCCCTTCCCTCCGTCATCACAAGGGAACAGGTGCAGCGCAACAAGGCTCTCGGCAAAAAGAAAGCCTACTCCGCCGCATCTATATGATTATGGTGTATTCGCCATAATCAAAACCTGTCCGTTTCGGTAGGTTTAGGCATAAAGAAAGGGAGCAATGCCTTTGCATCGCTCCGCTTGTCATGTCTATTTCGTTTTTATGTTGTTACTGTTGGAGCATCTGTTGTACTTTGTCCTGCGCCTCGGGATTGCCTTGCGCAGCCGCCTGTTGCATGAGTTGCGGTGACACACCTTGCGGCAACTGCCCTTGGCTCACCTGCTCCTTCTGCGACTGTATGCTCTGGAGCAGTTCGTCCGAGAACGGGAAACTGCCTGTCTGCAACATCTGCTCAAGGCTAATCTGGCCGCTCTGCCATATCTGCATGAGGAACGCGTTCGCCACCTCCCTGTATGCCGCCGTGTTCGTGCTCTCCACGATGCTCAGGTCAAACTCCACGTCACGAAGTCTCTTCGGGTCATACTCCACATGGACTGCCGTGTTGCCCGCAATGTTGAACACCCTCTTGCTGTCATAGAACTGCTGCATGTTCTTCACGTCCTTGTACGCACCGTCCACCACGAACGAAGAGTAGGTGTCCAGCAGGTCAAGCAGCGACGTGGTGGCGTTCTGGGTCTGCTGCGCATACAGTGTCCCCGATGTCGACGAGTATCCCGGCTTGCCCTGCAAGGCACCGTTCACTCCCGATATGTCCTCGAAGAATTTCAGCTGAAGGTTCAGCAAATCCCCGATGCCGATGTTCGTCAGGTTCGTGCTTATCTGCTGCGGCAACGGCACTCCGGCTTTCGCCTTGAAGGCGATGACGGAGCCTACCTTCGCCCACGATTCCGCTATGTCCTCCATGTTGAAGCCTTCCGGCAGAGCGTCCTCCGGGAAAAGCAGAGCACCCTTGGCTGACACCCTCATCATCCAGTCGTAGAGGATTATCAGCCTGTTGGTATACCTCTGCTGGTCTATCACGTCACTCACGAACGAGTGTATCTCGCCGTCAATGAAAGGATACGCCTTGAACACATAGGGGTGGCTCTTGTGGGCATACGGTGTCTCGCCCTCCGCCAGTATGTCCCCGAACGGAGTGAGGTAGTAATAGTACCAGTAGTTGTCCATGAACCACTCCGTCTCTATCAGCGGTATCTCCTCCTCCGGCATCCCGAGCGACATCCCCTGCTCCAGTCGGCGGTTGTTCTCCTTGACCACCATTTCCTCGTAGTCCTCCTCGTCTATCTTGTAGAAGTCGCCGTTGTTGTAGTCGTGGCAGCGGTAGCGCGGCTTGCGCTCCTTGCACCACACCTCTATCACCCTGCACAGTGACGGATTGGAAGGGCAGAGGAAATCCCAGTTCTCCATGCGCGAGAAACCGAAGTCGTTGGCATGGTCGGCTATCATCCCCCTGTCCGAGGCGCACCTGTAGATGTCCTTCAGGCGGCGGTAGTCCTCGGGAGACGTGCAGAACTCGCCCACGATGTCGCCGAAGGTCTCGTCATGCAGTTCCCCCACGCACGAACAGTCCCAGCCGCGGAAATCCCTCATGTTGTTGTCTATGAAGAAATTGTTCGGGGCCACATAGTCCGTCCAGCAGTCCATCTTGTCGTTCCGCCATCCGTACCATTTCTTGTGTACCACAAGTCCGCTGATGAGGAACTCCTCCATGCTCCGCGCGTCCACATCGCTCATGCGGTTGAGTTGTCGGTTGGCCTGCAGTATCGTCGACATCGTCTCGCCGAGGCTCTGCTCGTCCCTGTCCCTTGCCGTGCAGGTGGGTTCCTTGCTCTGGTTCTTGAACGTGCCGAGCACGTTCCTCGTCAGCCTTCGGATGAGGTTCTGCTTCAGCGGCACGTTGTCCTGCTCCAGCAGATACTGCTCCTCCGTCATCCACTTGCCGTCCACCTTTATGCGGTCTCCCCACTGGTCTCCGTAGTTGTACCTCTTGTTCCGCTCCCTGTCCTTGCGGAACCTGTCCATGTTGCTGTAGTAGCGGTACGCCTGCAGCAGCACGTCCATGCCCCTGCGCCTGCTCGAAGGGTCATCCCTGAACGACACCTTGACAGTGTCGAGGTCGTGGTGGCTGCCGCTGACCTTGCTCTTCGGTATGAGTTTCATCCTGGTATTTCCCATAATCTGTTCCTCCTTTGCAAATATAGTCCGTTCTCCGTTTCCGTGACACGTTATTTTTTAATGTTCCCGTCATATGCCCCAAGTTGTTGCAGACACATTCCTTCGATGTCCTTCATTATGTCGCTGTACCTCTTCTTCGACTCCTCGTCATCGTAGAGGTTCATCACTTGACGCACCTTCTGTATCTTGCCGTCATACACCTCTACGGTGCGCATCCTGAGGAAGTCGGGACTCTGCACTATCTCGTTCATCTTGCCCATGGCTTTCTCCGCCCCCTCTTCGTCTCCGCTGGCAACGGCCTTTTCATAGTCCTTCTTGTAGTGGCTGTAGCGGCTGCGGGTCTCCTCCGCCTCCTTCACCATGTCACGGTACAGGTCGGATGTCCTTCCCGCCATGTCCCTCTCCGAGGGTCTTGCCACAAACCTGCTCACCACCGGGATGCTGCCCACCTTCACGCCGTCACCGTCCACCGCGTCCGTGACGAGGTCTGCCGTCTGGCTGATGATGTTGTAGGGACCTCCCAGATAACCCGAGAGGAGATGGTTCCACACGCCCGGGTTGGTAAGCAGACGCGCGTACTTGTTCCCCGCCAGCAACTGCTCCAGAGCGCCCTTCTCGTGCGTGTCGCCGCCAGTGAGGCTGTTCAGTCCCTCCGAAGCCCCGGTAAGCCATGACGGAGTGCCGTAGGCCACGCGCTGGAACTCCGGCTCATATTCGTTGCCCTGATTGTCCCTGTATATCGGCAGACCGAGGAAGTTCTCGTTCACCGTAACCTCATACACTGGCTTCGCCACCGTGGGCATGACGTTCGCTATCGGGTTGCCGCCGTTGCCCGTCGGGTCTACAGGCAGCAGGCTGAGAACCGATTCCGCCAGCTCCAGTGCCGGGTTGCTCTTCGTCCTGCCGTCTATCACTCCCTGTATGGTCTCGCCCAGACCGTGCCACATACGGAACTCCTGCGACAGAGGTATCTTGAAGAAGTTGTGCGTACCCGGAATCCACAGCACAAGGTTGTTGCGCCTCGTCCATTCGGGTATGTCGTAGTAACTGTCCCTGTCGTCATCGTCACCGAACAGTGCCATGAGCAGCTCGTTCAGCTTGCTCTGCGCCATTCCGCGCATCATTATTGCCGTAATAACGGCGGCATAGCGTGCCGGATGCTGCGAGATGAGCTTGAACTGGTTGTCCAGCGCCTGTATCGCCGGGTTCACGAAGATGACCAGCTTCCGCAGCAGCGCATTGCCCTTCGCTCCCGTCCCCTTGCGGTTGAAGTTCAGCGAGATTGTCTTTGCGTCGTCAATGGCTCTGTCCACGCTCCGTCCCTGCCCGCGCGATGTCATGTAGGTGATGAAGCGCGTGGCATCCTCCATCGCCCTGTTGTAGAACTCCACCGTGTCCCACACGGCACTCCATGCGTTCCTGCCGTAGTGTCCGCGGAAGTTCTCCAGCTTCTTCTGTATGTTCTCCTTGAACTTGTCCACGCCGAGGGCGTTCACATAACCCGTCTCGCCGCCGTGCTCCATGAACTCCGCAAAGTACCTCTCCAAGTCGTTGTCCGTGTCAAGGGTGCCCTTCTTCCATTTCCTCAGCAGTTCGGGCATATAGCCCGTCACTCCCAGTTTGCCGCCCCTTCTCGGCGTGCCGATGACCTTCAGCACGTTCTTCTCGAACTCCACGATGTACTTGGCATCCTCCTTCGTCCAGATCTGCGAGTGCGCTCCGAGCATGTCCCTTGTGAAGTTCGCCGGGACGAATGCCGCGTTCTTGCTCGTCAGCACCTCCGAGATGAATCTGTTCGCCTTGCTGATGAACGTGTCGCCCAAGTGGAAGTCCACGTTCACCTTGTTCGTGCCGTTTACCGCCTGTGCCGCCTTCGGCGAACCGTTCACGAAGACGGAGTATTTCTGACCGTCCACCATAACGTCTACACGGTGCTGCTGCTCCTGCATGGGAAGGATAGGCATTCCTACCGACAGACGCTCTCTCTGACGCTTCGCCATACCCTGCTTGCGCTTCTGCTCCATGTCGTTCCTGAATCTGTCCATCTCCGCCGTAACGTCCTGTGCCGACATTCCCTCGGTGATGTTCGGCGCTGTCTCCACCCACTGCGGTTTGGCAGCCGTGCCTACGTTCTCATACCACACCTCGCTCACCGACAACAGGCTTGTGGGGTGGTTCTGCGCCAGCCGGAGCAGATACTGTTTCATGAGGTTCTTGTTGCCCAAGGATATCTCCGACACCGCTTGGTTGCCGATGTATGCTATAGGGTCTTCCGCCTTGCTCTTGCGTCCGAACATACGCTTCACGGCAGGAGTGAACACCGGGCGAGAGGCATTCTCGTATTCGTACACCTCGTCCGCCGTTGTCTCGTCCCAACCTCTCAGCGGCACATAGAAGTCAAACATACTGTTCACATAGTCGTATGCCTTCTTCGTCATCCGTCCGCTTGTGTAGCTCTTCTCCAAGGTATTGCCTGTGGCGGCGTTTATCTTCTCCCACAGATTGGCGGTGTCCACCTTCTTCTCGGTGTTCTCCACAAAGTCGAATGCCATGTTCTCGAAGTCGGTGTCATCGTCCATGATGTTCGACAGTCCGGCCTTGTCCCCTTGGTCGGCTATCATCTTCTTCGTACCCGGAAGGTGCCTCTCCATGATGTCGCGCTTGCGCATCTCGAACTCACGGAACGTTATCTTCTTGTTCCGTAGGTCTGCCTTCAGTTTCGCCAAGTCCGCATCGTTGACATATCCGTCATAGAGTGCGTCCCTCAACTTGCGTCCTTCCTCCACGCCAGTCTGCTCCGCTATGCGGTCTGCCTTGCGCTTCGCTTGGTTGGCAGCCTTCACTGCGTTCATGAGGTCTATGCCTGTCAACTGTCCTGCTGCGTTGAGTGCGTCTTGGTAGTCCTTCTCCGCCTGTGCCTTCATCCTTGCGGTCACTGCATCGGCTCTCTTCTGCTGCTCCTCTGCAATGCGTGTTTTCAGTGCAAAGAAACTGTTGCGCTCCAGTCCGTGCTTCGCCATGAGGTAGTCGGTCAGTTCCTTGTACTCCATCTTCCTGCCTTTCTTCTTGCTCTCGGCAAGCACGTTGTCAATCTCCTTCAGCAGAGGGTTGAGGAAGTTGTCCTCATAGTATTCCGCCTCGTTCTTGCTCGCTCCGTACATGCGGTTCTCTGCATGGTACACGTCCTCGCTGTCCGCTATCGGACTCTGCGTCTCCTCTGCAATGGCATCCTGCATGGCCTTGGCGGACACCATTGCGTCCTGCCATGCCTCCTGCCAGTCCAGTCTCTTCGACAATGCCCTGCGGTTGTACTCGTCCATAGCCATGCCGGCCCTCGGTGCGCCCACAAGGGAGAAACGTCCCGCACCCATGTCCATCTGCGTGGCGATGTCCTTCGCCTTGCCGATAACGTCATTGCTTGGGTTCGCTTCCTTCCACAGAGCGTATGCGATGTCACCGTCCGTCAGGCTTGCATTGATGCCCTGCTCACGCAACATCCCTTGGAATGCAGTCCTCACCTTGTGCCAAGTCTCCGCCGACACGTCTCCGTTGGCAATGTTACCGAGGAAATCCCTTGTCGCCTTCGTGTAGTCGAAGCCAGCCTTGGCAATGCCCTTGTTTATCTCCCTGCGTATGTCCGCATCCCTCATGTACAGGTCGTCCATGAACTTGCCCGCGGCATCCTTTCCGACCACACCGCCAAGTCCCTTCTCGCTGATATCGTTCACGAAAT
>CAVHCL010000139.1:0-9033 GCA_963634425.1 Bacteroidaceae bacterium | reverse complement strand
CCAACATTCAAGAACACAATATGCCCAGTCACAGACAAGATACTTGACAGGTCCGCCACTATATTCTATGCTCAGTTGGCGTGCAACACTTCCGATGAAATGGATGCCGTGGCAGAGAAGATGGCACCTTTGTTGGCGGAACACAGCAACCGAATATTGCAAAACAAACGACTTTTCGAGCGCATTGACTATGTACACAGCCATGCCGACGGACTGGACGAAGAAGAACGCAAGTTGCTTGAAGACGTATACGACGGCTTCGTCCGTAATGGAGCCTTGCTTGGAGACGGAGACAAAGAGCGTCTGGCAGAACTTGACAAACGGCTTGCACAGGCTACTGTGAAATTTGACCAAAACCACCTGAAAGCCACCAACGCTTTTTATCTGCACATTATGGATGAGGCTCAGTTGAGCGGACTAACTCCCACATCCATTGATGCAGCGGCCATGGAAGCCAAGTCGCGAGGCATGGAAGGGTGGGTGTTCACACTGCACGCTCCCAGCCTTATGCCGTTTCTCAAATATTCTGACGACAGAGACAAACGCAGAGCGATGTGGACAGCTTACAATTCGCAGTGTTGTGGTGGAGGTGACACGGACAACAGGGAGATAGTATCTTCGCTCGTGAACATGAGACACGAAAGAGCCGGCATCCTCGGGTTTGCTTGTCATGCCGACTATGTGCTTGGGCACAGCATGGCTAAAACTACAGACAATGTAAGGAAACTTCTCAAAGACCTCTACGATGCCTATCAACCTGTGGCAGCCAAAGAGATGGATGAACTTTTGGCATTTGCAAAGTCTATGGAAGGAGACGACTTTCGACTTATGCCATGGGACTTCGCCTACTACTCGCAGAAACTGATGGAGCGCAAGTTTGACTTGGATACCGAAAAACTTCGTCCGTATTTCCGATTGGAGAATGTAAAGACTGGAGTCTTTTACCTTGCCACACGCTTGTACGGAATCACGTTTCGCCGCAGCGAACATATAGAGGCCTATCATCCCGATGTGGAGGTGTATGAGGTGTACGACAAAGACGGTTCTTTCCTTGCCGTTTTGTATACAGACTTCTTCCCGCGCCCCAACAAACAGAGTGGAGCTTGGATGACTGTCTACAGCGAGCAGTTTGTTGATGAGGAATGTATGGACCACCGTCCCCATGTAACCGTTTGTACAAACTTTACAAAACCGTCCGTTGACAAACCTGCACTGCTCACATTGGGAGAGGTGGAGACTTTCCTTCACGAGTTTGGGCACGCATTGCACGGAATGTTCTCCAAGTGCAGGTTCAAGTCACTCAGTGGTACCAACGTGTACAGGGATTTTGTAGAACTGCCGTCGCAGATAATGGAAAATTTCGCTGTGGAGAAGGATTTCCTCCATACTTTTGCGAGGCATTACTTGACCGGCGAACTTATTCCAGACGAATTGGTTGACAGAGTCCAGCGAAGCCGCAATTATCACTGTGGTTATCAGTGTCTCAGACAGTTGGGGTTCGGAATGTTGGATATGGACTATTACACACAGCACGAACCCTTTACGGAAGACGTGGAACAGTTTGAGGACAGGTCTTTCGCACCCACACGGATTCTGCCGAAAGTGAAAGGCACTTGCATGTCCGTACAGTTCGGTCATATCATGAGTGGAGGGTATTCGGCAGGATACTACAGTTACAAGTGGGCAGAGGTTCTTGATGCCGACGCTTTCGAGATGTTCAGACAGAACGGAATATTTTCGAGGGAGGTTGCGGAAAAGTTCAGGAACGAAATACTTTCCCGAGGCGGCACGAGACACCCCATGGACCTTTACGTAGCTTTCCGTGGGCAGAAACCCACAATAGACGCTTTGCTTAGAAGAAATGGCATAAAAGAAGCAGCGGTGGAACAACAAGTTATTTAAGCCGAAGTGCAACTAAACGACAATACGCAAAACGGGAAGAACATGGACAAGAAGAGAGATTTGGATATGAGGTATCTGCGAATGGCGAAGATATGGAGCGAGAACAGTTATTGTGAGAGACGTAAAGTGGGTGCTTTGGTGGTGAAAGACAAAATGATAATAAGCGACGGATACAACGGAACACCGTCGGGCTTCGAGAATATATGCGAAGACAAGAACAACGTCACGAAACCGTATGTGCTCCATGCTGAAGCCAATGCCATCACAAAGATAGCCCGAAGCGGAAACAACAGTGACGGAAGTACCTTGTACGTGACGGATGCCCCATGTATAGAATGTGCCAAACTGATTATCCAGTCTGGCATACGAAGAGTGGTGTATGCGAGAAACTATCGCATACAGGACGGGGTGGAACTGCTGCGTAGGGCAGGTATAGAAGTGGAACTGATGCAAATAGAATAGAGATTATTAATGGGGGAAACAAAATATGGAAAATAACAAAAAATACCATTTCGCACCGTTGCTTGTGGCAGTCAGCGTGATAGTTGGTATAGTGATAGGTTCGTTTTACACTAACCACTTTGCCTCCGGCAAACTGAACATTATCAACACACGCTCCAACAAGATAAACTATCTGCTGCAACTCATAGACAACAATTATGTGGACACGGTGGACATGAACAAACTGGTAGAGGATGCCATGCCGCAGATACTTTCCGAACTGGATCCGCACAGTTGTTATATCCCTGCCAATGAGGCTGAAGAAGCGGAACAGAGTCTCAAGGGTTCGTTCAGTGGGATAGGAGTCAGTTTCATAGTAGAGAACGACACTGTAAACGTGATGTCAGTGATATCCGGAGGACCGGCACAGAAGGTGGGTATATTGCCAGGAGACAGAATTGTCACTGCGGACACCGTCTCGTTGGTGGGAATGGAGTCCAACACAGTGATGAAGCACCTCAAAGGTGAAAAGAACAGTATGGTGAAACTTGGGGTGAACAGACATGGTGCCAAAGAGCTTGTTTATTTCAATGTCAAACGCGGCGACATACCGGTAGTGAGTGTGGACGCATCGTACATGATAAACGAGAAAACAGGCTACATCAAGGTGAAAAACTTTGGAAGCCAGACTTATGGGGAAATGCTTGTCGCTTTGGCTGACCTCAATATGGAAGGTATGGAGAATTTGATAGTGGACTTGAGAGGAAACGTGGGAGGATATATGCACATAGCCATACAGATGGTGAACGAGTTTCTTCCTGCCGAGTGTCTTGTGGTTTACACCGAAGGCCGGAACAGCCCCAGAGAGGAATATCGTTCAGACGGGCGCGGGTCTTTCCAGAAACTCCCGATAGTGGTGTTGGTGGATGAGGGCAGCGCCAGTGCCAGTGAGATATTCGCAGGTGCCATACAGGACAACGACAGAGGTACCATAATAGGCAGGAGGTCTTTCGGAAAGGGGCTTGTACAGCAACCCATGGAATTCAGGGACGGCAGTGTGGTGCGCTTGACCATCGCACGTTATTACACCCCCAGCGGCAGGTGCATACAAAAGCCTTATGAGAAGGGACACGGCGAGGATTATGAGAAGGAACTTTTGGCGAGATACGAACGTGGAGAGTTTTTCTATCAGGACAGCATACATGTGGGAGGTGAAAAGTACCACACCAGTATCGGGCGTACTGTGTATGGCGGAGGCGGTATAGTGCCGGACATATTTGTTCCGGAAGACACTTCGGCGGTCACGTCATACTACAAACAGGCAATTTTTTCTGGGCTGGTAAGGCAGTTCTGTTTTGCCTATACGGATGCTAACCGCGACAAACTGACATCGTTCCCATCTGTGGACATATTGGTGAAATACCTTGACAGGCAGAACCTGTTGGAGAAATTCGCAGTCTTTGGAGAGGAACATGAACTGCGCCGTCGCAATCTTCTCATGGAGAAAAGCAAAAAACTCTTCAAACGTGCCATCTATGGCAACATAATATACAATGCCCTTAATACGGAGGAGTACGTGCAGTTTATCAACGAGGATGACCCAACTGTAGCCAAAGCCTGTGAAGTTTTGCTTGAGGGCAAGTCTGTGCCGGTGATGTACGAAAAAGAAGAGAGCAAATAACAGATGCCGCAGATGATGCGATACGCAGAGTCCTTGGACTTACGCCTTTCTCCACTTGTAGATAGACGTGAGTTCGAGTCTTTGCGTGATGTGCTCTTCTCGCTCAGCCATTCACAATTCCGTATGGCTGGCATTATGATAAGGGAACGGTATGCCCCACGCATGGACTCTTCATCGTTCTGGACTCTTGCAAAATGTTTGGTGAAGTCGGATGCCAAGGCTTTCCTTGTTACCATATTGAAAGCTGTTGTCTTACGTGTCGGGAATAAAGTTCCTTTTGTGTATGACGACGGATTTAAGGATTTCTGTGGGATTCTCAACGATGTGGATAAGGACAAGCTTCTTGTCCATCTTTTGCCTGTGACGTATGACGACAAAGAAGTGCTCCGCATATTTTCGTGCATCGGGTTTGAAGACAGGCGAAGGTGGCTACAACCGCTTATGTGCGTTTCGTCGTTGCCTTGCTATTACGTGCTTTTCTGCTCGCTTCGTACCATAGAGGACGATAGGGCATATCTTGTACGTATGGCACTCTACCTAATCAAGAAAGGCGATTCCATGTCGTTCAATATGGCATGTCTCATAAAGGAGTATTTCGCATTGGACGAGGTTAAAGGCACTTTTTCTCTAAAGCTTAACCCATACCAGTTTTCATGCGTGGAGACTTCTTACGAAGCTTTCTGCAAACTGATGAACATCTGACCGCCATTAGCATCAAAGGCAGCCATCCGATTCGTAAATATAGTTATGAAGGTCTTGCGCCTAAAAGGAGGTTACAGTTGACAACTGAAGATGAAACAGTTCCCTAACTTCCCCGTGGCATCTGTTTTGTCTTTGAACAGACCGAACACAGAACTGCCACTTCCACTCATGCAGGCATAAGACGCTCCCATTTCGTATAATGTTTCCTTCACCTTTTCTATATACGGATGCAGATGAAACACGCTGTCTTCAAAATCGTTGTTTACCAAACCTCTCCATTTTTCCACTGGCAGTAGAAGCGTTTTTGTCAAAGATATTTTGGAGGGCGATGGTCTTATCGCCGAATATGCCTCTTTGGTGGATATGTGTTCGTCGGGCTTTACCAGAAGCAGGTGCCATCCTTTCAAATCAAGTTGTACGGGCGTAAATATGTTGCCTATGCCCTCTGCATACATTGGACAGGAGTGTACAAAAAACGGACAGTCTGCGCCAAGTGAGGACAACATTCTCTCCATTTCTGTTGTGGAGATATTGAGGTTAAGGGCATTGTTAAGACATTTCATCACGGCGGCGGCATCGCTGCTTCCTCCACCCAATCCGGCTCCGCTCGGAATATTCTTGTGCAGCGTGATGTGTACGTTAGGGATGTCGTACCCTTCGGTGCGTAATGTCCTTACGGAACGCAGTACAAGATTGTCATTGGGGGCTCCTTCAAGTTCGTGCCCTTCCAAAGATATAGAATCTTTCGACAGAGAAGAACTCTTAATGTCTATCTCGTCATATAATGGGATTGGGTAGAATACTGTTTCCAAATTATGGTATCCGTCTGGGCGTTTGGATACCACATTCAAGCCGATGTTTATCTTGCAGCATGCTTTGCTTGTGATGTTCATAAGCGGTTCTACGGTTTTGTTGTCCCAAGTGTTCCTGTTCGTCTTTTTCAACCGGACTTTGCGCATTGTCCATCTCTGGTTTGCAAATATACGACATTCCGTTATTTCTTGCCAACGCCATTGTTTAAAATTTGTTAAAGCCGCAATGCGGTTTTACATTGTCATGGCTTACAATTGTGGAAAAGACAAAATGTTTGTACCTTTGTGAGTCTTAAATTATATTAAATAAGTTGGAATGGAGCATAGGAATGGAGGTGTAGTGCGACATTATGGTATAGTGGAGACTGTTAGTGGCCGTCTCTGTACAGTACGCATTTTACAGGCCTCCGCTTGTCAGGCATGCGTCTCCAGGAACCTTTGCACCATCAGTGAGAACAAGGAGAAAGTTGTGGAGGTATGTACCGATGGGCATACGGTGACTGTGGGGCAGAACGTCTGTATAGAAGGTTCTGTGCGACAGGGAATGAAGGCTGTGTTGCTGGGCTATGGGATGCCGCTTGTAGTCTTGGTGGCGGTGCTGTGTCCGGTGTCGGTATGGTTTGGCGAGTTGGCAGGTGCATTTTCGGCATTGCTTTCAGTAGGAGCGTATTTCATTCTTTTGCACTTCTTTCGTGGGTGTCTCGGAAGGCGTTTTGTTTTCCGGATTTCAGACTGCGGTTTATGATGATAATAACAATCTGACAAAACATAAGTTTAACTACTAAAACAAACAAAAAACAACAAAGGACGTATGAGTGTAATTCTAATTGCGGTAATCGTGTTGGGAGCGGTGGGCTTGGTGTCGGCGTTGGTGTTGTACGTCATCTCCCACAAGTTTGCTGTTCATGAGGACACGCGCATCGAAGCCGTTGCGGCAGTGTTGCCGCAGGCCAACTGTGGCGGATGCGGCTTCCCTGGATGTTCCGGGTTTGCCGCAGCATGTGTGAAAGCAGCGGACGGAGGTAGTCTGGATGGCGTGCAATGTCCTGTAGGCGGGCAGCCTGTGATGGAGCTGGTGGCAGATATCCTTGGCATGAAGACAGGTGTCATGTTATCCAAGATAGCAGTGGTGCGTTGTAACGGTTCCTGTGACAACCGTCCGCATATCGCAGAATTCGACGGCGTCGTCAGTTGTCGTGTGCAAAACATGACAGGTATGGGTGAGACGGCTTGCCTCTATGGGTGTCTCGGGTGCGGTGACTGCGTTGCCAAGTGTCAGTTCGGTGCCATAAGTATGGATGCTGCCACGGGTCTTCCGGTAGTGGACGAAGAAAAATGCGGTGGCTGCGGCAGTTGTGCCAAGGCGTGTCCGAGAGGAATAATAGAGATTCGTCCACGCGGTCCAAAAGGTCGCCGTGTGGTGGTGTTGTGCAACAACAAGGACAAGGGTGCAGTAGCCAACAAGGTATGCAGTGTGGCATGTATCGGTTGCGGCAAGTGCGTGAAGACGTGCGACAAGTTTGAGGCCATCACACTGGAGAACAACCTTGCATACATTGACCCGGACAAATGCAAGATGTGCCGTAAGTGTGAAGAGGTTTGTCCAAAGGGAAGCATCCATTCTTTCAACTTCCCTCCGCGTAAGCCTAAGGCAGAAGAGGACAAAGTGCTTGTGGTAGAAGTCGCAGAAGCTTAATCCTATAATCTAATAGATACAGCATAACATAATATATGAAGACATTTAGAATAGGCGGGGTACATCCCGCGGAAAACAAGTTGTCTGCCGCCAGTCCTATACGTGAGGCAGGTCTGCCTAAGACAGCGGTTTTCAGTATGTTTCAACATATAGGAGCCCCTGCCAAGCCGGTTGTGGAAAAAGGACAGGACGTGAAAGTGGGCACATTGCTTGCCGAGGCAGGGGGCTTCGTCAGTGCCCCTGTGTACAGCAGTGTCAGTGGCAAGGTGCAGAAGATAGACTCTGTGCTGGATGCCAGTGGCACGAGGCGTACAGCCGTTTATGTGCAAGTGGAAGGAGATGAGTGGGAAGACGGTATAGACCGTTCGTCTACACTGGAAACGCTTGATGCACATCCCGAGTTGGACGGCAAGACCATAATAGAAAAGATAAAGCGTGCGGGTGTCGTTGGTTTGGGCGGCGCCACTTTTCCATGTCATGTGAAACTGTCTCCACCTCCAGGATGCAAGGCAGGATGTGTCATCATCAATGCGGTGGAGTGTGAGCCTTATCTGACTGCCGACCATCGTCTTATGCTGGAGAGTCCCGACGAGATACTTGTCGGTGTCACTCTCATCATGAAGGCTGTGGGGGTAGACAAAGGATACATAGGCATAGAGAGCAACAAACCGGATGCCATCAGACTTATGACAGAAAGGGCCTCTCGATATCCAAATATAGAGATAGTGCCCCTCAAAACGAAATATCCGCAGGGAGGAGAGAAACAGTTGATAGATGCTGTCATAGGCAGACAAGTTCCGGCTCCACCTGCGATTCCCATCAATGTCGGTGCAGTGGTTCAGAATGTGGGCACTGCATTTGCCATCTATGAGGCCGTGATGAAGAACAAGCCTCTTATTGACCGAATTATTACGGTTACAGGCAAGAGTGTCAGTCAGCCCTCCAATCTTAGGGCACGTATAGGGATGCCGTTCAGCCAACTCATAGACGAGTGCGGCGGTATGCCCGAGGACACAGGCAAGATTATAGGAGGCGGTCCCATGATGGGCAAGGCACTTCTCAGTCTGGAAGTGCCTATGACCAAAGGCTCAAGCGGTCTTCTTTTCATGACGAAAGAGGAGTCTCGCCGTACGTCTCCAAGCCCGTGTATCCGTTGCGCAAAGTGCGTGGGTGCATGCCCTATGGGACTCGAGCCATACCTGTTGAGCAAACTCTCGGCTATGGAAGACTGGGAGACTGCGGAGAAAAACGGCATCGTCAATTGTATTGAGTGTGGCAGTTGCCAGTTCACGTGTCCGAGTCATCGTCCTCTCCTCGACATGGTACGTGTGGGCAAGGCCACGGTAATGGGTATTATACGCAGTCGTACACAGAAAAAATAAAAAACGCACTCCTGTTTTACATGCGTGGGGAACGGGGCGTTGTTAAAGGAAACAATTGTAAGATATAAGAAAAAATGAAACCAATAATATCACTATCGCCGCATGTCCACGGAGGAGACTCTGTCGGGAAGAATATGTATGGCGTATGTCTGGCTCTTTTGCCAGCGTTGATTGCCAGCCTTTGGTGGTTCGGATTAGGAGCCGCTGTCGTACTTATGGTATCGGTGGTGTCCTGTGTGTTTTTTGAATGGGTAATCAGCAAGTTTATATTACACAGGGACACTTGTACCATTTGCGACGGAAGCGCGTTGCTCACAGGTCTGTTGCTCGGATTCAACCTGCCCAGCAACCTTCCGGTTTGGATTGTTGTCATAGGAGCGCTTTTTGCCATCGGAGTAGGTAAGCTTACATTTGGAG
>CAVHCL010000138.1:0-3632 GCA_963634425.1 Bacteroidaceae bacterium | reverse complement strand
TGGCAGGGAGCACTCAGCCACGCACGCATGATGAGTTCGGAATATGACTTCCGCTCGCAGATTACGGCAGACAGCAATGGACTGATAAGACGGCATAAGATGGAGATGAACCGGAAGTTCACACTAAGCCTTGCCTGTCTGCTTTTCTTTTTCATCGGTGCGCCACTGGGAGCCATAATACGTAAGGGAGGGCTTGGAGTCCCCGTGGTGGTAAGTGTGGTTATATTTATTTTCTATTACATTGTCAACGCCGCCGGTGAGAACAATGCCAAGGTTGGTGTCTGGACAGTTCCTTTCGGCACTTGGCTGAGCACGGCAGTCTTATTGCCGGTGGGACTGACACTTATATACAAGGCCAACAGGGACAGTGTGGTGTTCAACATAGAGGGCTACAGGAGCTTCTTCCGCCGCTTGCTGGGACTGAGGGTGCACCGCAAGCTGAACCGTAAGGAAGTGGTGATAGACGACCCGGACTACAAGACAGTTCTTGCCAATCTGGAGGAACTGTCCGATGAGTGCCGCTCATATTGCGGCAAAGCGAAATTACTTATGGTGCCGTCTTACTCCCGTCTGTTCTTCAAGGTAAAGGAGGACAACGACGTTATGGAGATAAGCGACCGTTTAGAGGCTGTGGTGAAAGTGCTGCACAACAGCCGTGACAACGGAATACTCACATATATAAATGAATACCCCATATTGGCGTGTCATGCGCACACCCATCCGTTCAAAAGCATAAGGATGAACGAGACGGCGGGAGTGTTCTTTCCTCTCGGCTTGCTGTTCTACTTCAGGGCATGGAGATTTCGGCTCAGACTTTGGCATGACATGCAGGTGATACAGGATGTGAACAAGAAGATAAAGGACAGAATAATAAAAAAAGGATATGGACAACAAAGTGGAACTTAGTCCTATAGAGGATGCCTTGGAGGATTTCAGACAAGGCAAGTTCGTCATTGTGGTGGACGACGAAGACCGTGAGAATGAGGGAGACTTTATAACGGCGGCCGAATTGATAACGCCGGAGAAGGTGAACTTTATGCTCTTCAACGGACGCGGCGTGTTGTGTGCGCCCATCACCAACAGCAGAGCCATGCAGCTGGAGCTTGACCATCAAGTGCAGGAGAACACCAGTATGCTTGGGACGCCGTTTACCGTTACCGTCGACCTGTTGGAAGGGTGTACCACAGGAGTGAGCGCACACGACCGTGCCGCCACGATTCGCGCATTGGCCGACCCCGCGTACAAGGCAACGGACTTTGGCCGGCCAGGACACATCAACCCCTTGTACGCTCAGGACAAGGGCGTGCTCAAAAGAGCGGGGCATACCGAGGCCGCTGTGGACTTGGCGCGTCTTGCCGGAATGCAGCCGGCAGCGGCACTCATAGAGATTCTCAACGAGGATGGCACCATGGCCCGTCTGCCACAGTTGAAAGAGGTGGCCCGTGAACATGGACTGAAGATAATAGCCATCCGCGACCTCATAGCTTACCGCCTGCGTCAGGAATCGTTGGTGGAGAGGGGAGAGGAAGCGGATATGCCTACGAAGTACGGGCACTTCCGCATCGTGCCTTTCAAGCAGAAGAGCAACGGGTTGGAGCATGTGGCGCTTTACAAGGGCGAATGGAATGCCGGCGAACCAGTGATGGTGAGGATGCACAGCAGTTGCATGACCGGCGATATTTTCGGCAGCAGCAGATGCGACTGCGGAGAGCAACTCCACCGTGCCATGCAGATGATAGAGAAGGAGGGCAAAGGCATGGTGGTGTATTTGAACCAAGAGGGCAGAGGAATAGGGCTGATGAACAAGATAGCTGCGTATGTGCTTCAAGAACAGGGAGACGACACAGTGGATGCCAATATACATTTGGGATTCCTGCCCGACGAACGTGAATATGGTGTCGGTGCGCAGATACTCCGTGAGATGGGGGTAGGCAAGATAAGGCTCATAACCAACAACCCCGTGAAGCGTGTCGGACTGGAAAGTTACGGTTTGGAGATAGTGGAGAACATCCCTATAGTGATAGAGCCCAATGAGTATAACAGACGTTATCTTGAGACTAAAAGGGTGAGGATGGGACACAAGTTGTGAAGTCCTGTTCCTCCCCATTCTCCGGAAACAGATGTGGGAGGAGCATAACATATAATGAGATAAAAACACATATACATGAATGCCCTCCCGGCCAAAAAAACTGTTTAAGCGGAGGCAGAACGAGGGCCTAAAAAACGACAAGATGGAAAATCAACTTTCCGACAGACTGAACCGTCTGTCTCCCAGCGCTACGCTGGCCATGAGCCAGAAGAGCTCAGAACTGAAAGCACAAGGAGTGGATATCATCAACATGAGTGTGGGCGAACCAGACTTCAACACTCCCGACCACATCAAGGCTGCCGCCATTAAGGCTGTGGAAGACAACTGGAGCAAGTATTCACCTGTTCCCGGTTATCCGGAACTGAAGAATGCCATAGTAGGCAAGTTGAAGAGAGAGAACGGCCTGGACTATAAGGCCAGCCAAATCCTCTGTAGCAACGGCGCCAAGCAGAGTGTCTGCAACACTATAATGGCTTTGGTAAACGCCGGCGACGAGGTTATCATACCTGCACCCTATTGGGTGAGCTATCCTCAGATGGTACTCTTGGCAGAGGGGACGCCTGTCTTTGTGGCTGCCCCCATTGAACAGGACTTCAAGATTACTCCGGAACAGTTGGAGAGAGCCATCACGCCCAAAACACGTGTCCTCATCCTCTGTTCTCCAAGCAATCCTACAGGTTCCGTTTACACCAAGGAGGAATTGGAGGCTCTGAAGGAGGTGCTCCTTCGCCACGAACGTGTTGTGGTGATAGCGGACGAAATCTATGAGCACATCAATTACGTGGGTGTGCATGCCAGTATGGCGCAGTTTGACGACATCAAAGATCGTGTGGTTATCGTCAACGGAGTAAGCAAGGCCTATGCGATGACCGGATGGAGGGTAGGTTTTATAGCAGCGCCCGAATGGGTGGTAAAGGGATGTAACAAACTTCAAGGGCAATACACCAGCGGACCTTGCTCTGTCAGTCAGAAAGCGGCGGAAGCGGCTTTCGCGGGAGACCAACAATGCGTGGAGGATATGCGTCGTGCCTTTGAGCGCAGGAGAAACCTCATAGTGAAACTCGCACGGGAGATTCCAGGACTTGAGGTCAATGAGCCTAAGGGAGCGTTTTATCTTTTCCCTCGTTGCAGCAGCTTTTTCGGCAAATGCGACGGAGACCGTGTCATCAACAGCAGTACAGACCTCGCCATGTACCTCCTTGAGGTTGCCCACGTGGCTACTGTAGGCGGAGACGCATTTGGTTCGCCCGAGTGCTTCCGTATGAGCTACGCCACCAGTGACGAGAATATCGTTGAAGCCATGCGCCGTATCAAAGAAGCGCTCGCAAGACTCCAAAGTCCTTTGGTGGGCATTAAAAAATAAGTTGAACTTTTTGACCGTCTTGCCGATCCGTTCACAAGCGTTCATAAATATTCATTCCCCGTTCAGTTTCGCTCATGCCTCGTTCAGTTTCATTCAGAAAAACCGAGAGTCGGAAATCACGTTTCCCCTGGCTGTACAGGCATAGCATCCCTGGTTGTACAACCATAGCACCTATGGCTG
>CAVHCL010000137.1:0-12717 GCA_963634425.1 Bacteroidaceae bacterium | reverse complement strand
GGAATCGAACCCAAATCTACGCTTTAGGAGAGCATTGTTCTATCCATTGAACTACGGGACCCTGCAAAAATGTTATGCACTACTCGTCGGACGACACTCACCGAGCTGATTACAAGCCTTGCCGGTATCCATGTCAGATGCGGCCTGACAGTCATCGGCTGTTGTTCTGTCCGTTGAACAGCAGAAGCTGCCCGATACATGGCGCAAAGGTAGTGCTTTTTTCGTTAACGGCAAGGCTTTTGGTTATGTTTTTGCTCTGTGAAGCCGACTTTTGCAGCGTGCGCTCCACATCATGCGTTGCCGTTGACCGCATTGAAAGGCATGGCGGTCTGTCCCGGATTTCTCCTGAACGATATGTTGTTCTTCAGTATTTGCGCCGGATTTACGAGCGGCAGTATGAGTTTTGGCAGTCCCGCTTCCTCGCTGCGCAATGCCAACATCCCGCGTGCGGCGTCTATGGTAAGTCCTGCCAAGTGCTGAAGAAGCCCGGCAGGTATTACCCATTGGTCGCCCTGCAGTTGGTACATCGCGCTCCATCCCTCGCGGGCGAACTCTATGGATGTCTGCATGCTGAAGATTAGCTGTGTGATGTCGTTCTTTTTGTACTCAAAATGAGTCTTGCATACAAGGACGCGCTTTTCCGTGTCGCAGTTGAACTGCAGCTGCTGGCCTATCTGCAGGTCTCCGTCGGGCCATTGGTCGGCGATGTTGACGAACTGCAGTTGTTTTATGTCCAGTAACTTGTACTGTATCTGTATTTGCTTTTCCATATATAGTTGTTTTATAAAGAGTGTGTTTCCGTTTCGTCTCAGTGCGCTTTCAGAACGATGGCGTTCAGGTAGTAAAACTTGTTGTTATGGGTGTTGTGTATTCCCGGCATTGCCATTAAGGCAATCTTTCCGTCCTGCGTGGGGCGCACGTTCCTTATCACTACTGTGTGCGAGGTGTTGTTGGCGGCTTCCAGACTTTCGGAGTACGTGTCTTCTCCCTGCACCACGAATGTGGTCTCCCTCAGCTCTGCGCTGTTGGTTCTGGAGGCGAAAATGGTAATGTCATACTTCAGGTCGGGATTCATGTGGCTGAGAGTGTATCCCCCGGTAGACTCAGGCTGTCGGTTTCCGAATTTGCCTGCCGCATACCCCCAGACAAAAGTCTTGGAGACATCCTGCGGCATCAGCATGTGTGTGGCGGAGAATGTGGGGCCTTCCTGCCCGGTGCCGCAGAAATTGTCGTTGCAGGTCACCAAAATGCCAGTAGGGTTGAGCTTGGTGTCCGTTATCCATGTGTGGGTGCGGCAGTCTGGCGTGATGTTGTTCCATACCGGGTCTGCGCTCGGCGCGCCTCCGAAGTTGAGCTTTATAAGTCCCGAAGGCTTGATGTCGTTGATGCGGCTGAAAGCTATGCCGGCAAGGTCGGAAACGCTGTCGGGTGCCAGCACCGCACGGTGGGCGGCAGTCTGGCAGACAGAGGCCGCCGCCATGTCCATTCCTTGTGGACGGAAAGAAAGGCCTTCGGGGTTCTTGCCAGTAATGCTCTCCAGCCATGTGCACGCGGCGGTGTATCTCCCCAACTGGTAGTCGAGGTGATAGCCGTCGCGGTTCATGTTGTCGCCCAGATAGGAGGTGCGTGCGTTCTGTACGGCAGTGCCGCATGGAACCTTGAAAGACAGTTCGGGATGCCGTTCCATAGCCCAGAGCACGGCATGGCGTATGCTGTCGTACATCACACTCTGGCTGTTGCCGTAGTTGGCGAATCCTCCGTGTGTGCTGTCGTGCGAATATGCCCATGTCTGATGGTAGCCCAGCCGTGCCGAGGGGTTTGTCTTCAAGCTGTCAGTGTAGTTGACGAGCATGGTCATGTAAGGCTCGAATGTGGATGTCAGCCCCGACTCCTGGCTTACCTGCTGCACTGTGATGAAGTCCCACGGCTCGTCCGTTATTATGGTGGCGAGTGCGGAGCGCGGAGTGTTGGAGCGCACGCCGTCCGTCACTTTGCGGTACTCGAAAGTGTTGTTCTGTTCGGTGATGTCTGTCCAGTGCGAACGGAAGCCTTGCCCTCCGCGGTAGGCGTTGCCTACAATCAATTCTATTCCTGTCTCTTTTGCCAGCTCGTACAGGTATTGCTCCACGCCGTCTTCCGAGAAACTGTTGCCTATGGCGAGCACTCTTATGGTGTCGCCGCCCGTGGACTGGGCGTTTGCAGTGGAACACAAAACCGCGGCGAGAAATAAGGATAGGGTAGCGAGATGTCTCATGTTTTTGATACAATGTCCAATGGATTGCAAAGTTAACCATTTGCGCTCTTCCTTGCAAGGAAAAAGTCAAATAGTTGTTAAATTCACTAAAAAGCAGTACTTTTGCAGCCGAAATCAACTTTACACATTCTTAATAGTTATGGAGATAGCGGACAAAATATCCCAAGCCGTGATGGCTGGTGTGGCAGAGCTTTACGGACAGCAGGTGTCTGACAAAATGGTGCAGTTGCAGGAGACGCGTCCTGAGTTTGAGGGGCAGTTGACACTCGTGGTGTTTCCTTTTCTGAAGATAAGCAAGAAAAAGGCCGAGGATACGGCACAGGAAATAGGCGACTACTTGATTTCTAAAGTGCCCGAAGTGGTGAGCAAGTACAACGTGATAAAGGGTTTCCTCAACCTCGTGGTGAACCCGGCGCAATGGATAACACTCCTCGAGGACATCCGGCACAATCCCACATACGGTTTCACGCCCGTCACAGAGGACAGTCCGCTGGTGATGATAGAATATTCGAGTCCGAACACCAACAAACCCCTTCATCTTGGGCATGTGAGGAACAACCTCCTCGGATGGGCGCTTGCCAATGTGATGAGTGCCAACGGCAACAAGGTGGTGAAGACCAACATCGTGAACGACCGCGGCATACACATCTGCAAGTCCATGCTGGCATGGCTGAAGTGGGGCAACGGAGAGACACCGCAGAGCAGCGGCAAGAAAGGCGACCATTTGATAGGCGACTACTATGTGGCTTTCGACAAGCACTACCGCGAGGAGGTGAAGCAGCTTGTGGCACAGGGAATGGACGAGGAGACCGCCAAGCAGGAAGCACCGCTCATCAAGGAGGCGCACGAGATGTTGGTGAAGTGGGAGAACAACGACCCCGAGGTGCGCACCCTCTGGAAAAAGATGAACGAGTGGGTGTATGCCGGCTTTGACGAGACATACAAGGCTCTCGGCGTAAGCTTCGACAAGATATACTACGAGAGCGAGACCTACCTGGAGGGTAAGGAGAAAGTGGAGGAAGGACTGGCCAAGGGCATCTTCTACCGCAGACCCGACAACTCGGTATGGGCAGACCTCACCAAGGAGGGGCTCGACGAGAAACTGCTCCTGCGCTCCGACGGTACCAGTGTGTACATGACCCAAGACATAGGGACAGCAAAGTTGCGGTTCCAAGACTTCCCCATCGACAAAATGATATACGTTGTGGGCAATGAGCAGAACTACCACTTTCAGGTACTTTCAATACTGTTGGACAAGCTCGGCTTCAAGTGGGGCAAAGACCTTGTGCACTTCTCCTACGGAATGGTGGAACTGCCCAACGGCAAGATGAAGAGCCGCGAGGGCACTGTGGTGGATGCCGACGACTTGATAGCCACCATGGTGGCGGACGCGCGCCAGATGAGTGCCGACAAGGTGAACAAACTGGAAGACATCACCGAGCAGGAAGCTGCGGAGATAGCGCGTGTGGTGGGACTTGGAGCTCTCAAATACTTCATCCTCAAAGTGGACGCACGCAAGAATATGTTGTTCAACCCGGAGGAGAGCATCGACTTCAACGGCAACACGGGACCGTTCATCCAATACACCTATGCCCGTATCCGGAGCATACTGCGCAAGGCGGACAACGCGGGTCTTGACACCCTTGCCAAAGACACGGAAATAAACGACAAGGAAATCAGCCTTGTCCAGCACCTGCTGAACTTCCGCACCGCCGTGAGACTGGCGGGCGCGGACTACAACCCCAGCTGCATCGCCAACTACTGCTACGAATTGGTAAAGGAATACAACCAGTTCTACCACGACTTCAGCGTGCTGCGCGAGGAGGATGAGAAAAAACGGAACTTCCGCATAGCCCTCTCGGCAGCGGTGGGGCAAGTGATAAAGAACGGTATGGGACTGCTCGGCATAGAAGTGCCTGAGAGAATGTGACAACATCGGAACAAGTGTCACTATGGATTACGACCGTCTAAAGGGGACTGTGGACTTCAATGCCATTGCCGTGGATGCTGGATGCAGCGGCAACCCCGGTCCCATGGAGTACCAAGGGGTGTACCTCGGCAACTGCCAGCGTCTTTTTCATTACGGTCCCGTGCACGGCACCAATAACATCGGCGAATTTCTTGCCATCGTACATGCCCTGGCCCTGATAAAGCAGAAAGGGTGGAACATGAAAGTGTACAGCGACAGTTACAATGCCATACTGTGGGTGAAGAACGGCAAGTGCAAGACCAAACTGGAGCGCACCCCACAGACCTCCGGACTGTTTCATCTGATAGGCCGTGCGGAGAAGTGGCTTGCCGACAACCGGACGCATGCCGAGGTTATAAAGTGGGAAACATCTGCGTGGGGAGAGATTCCTGCCGATTTCGGAAGAAAAAAACAATAGATAATGAAGAGTAGGTGTGGTATACTCAGGTTTTTGTCGGCGCAGTGGATGCTGTTCCTCTTGATGTCCGTTGTGGGCAAGGTGGCGTTCTTGTTGTACAACCGCGGGACGGAAGTGTTGTCGGTTCAAGACTTCGCGGACGTGTTGACGGCCGGCATTTGGCTCGACTTGTCCGCCTCCCTCGCCATAGTGTCGCCTGTGTGGCTCTTTGTGATGCTTTCTGGATGCCGCAGGGACATACACTTTGGCAGATACGTGCTTCCGTATCTGTTGACGGTGTTGTTTTTTGTGGTGCTCATCACTGTGGGAGATGCGGTTATATATGCCCATTGGAAGTTCAAACTCGATGCCAGCATCTTCGGTTATATGTTCTGTCCGGGTGAGGTGGGGGCCAGCGTTTCCACATGGTACATAGTCAGCAGACTTGCCTGTTTTGTGCTTTCCCTGACGGTGGCGGCAATAGCCGTAGTAAGGCTTACTCCAAAGAGAATAGCTGGAGTGCAGACACGTGGCGAGAAATTGGCGCTCATGGCTTTCCCTGTTCTGGGTGTATTGTTGTTTTCCTTTCCCAACAGTTTCGGCGAGTCGGCGGCTTACTATTCCGACAGGATTTTGCTCAACCATGCCGCCATAAACCCGGTGCGTCATTTCGCCTCGTCGGCATACTTGTACGCCAAGCCGGTGCGCAAGCAGTTTGACAGTATGGACAAGAGCGTGTGCGACAGTGTCATGGCGCATATCTTCCCGTCGGACACGGAAGACATTACCGACACCTTGCTCCGCAACACGAGACCCAATGTCCTTACCATACAGCTTGAGGGCTGCGGCGCTCACATGATAGAGGCTTTGGGCGGCGGGAAGAATGTGACACCCGAGCTGTGCAGGTGGATGAAGAAAGGAGTGAACTTCAGCAATGCTTGGGCCACGAGCTTCCGCACGGACAGGGGTACGGTGAGCTTCGTGTCGGGATATGTCAGCTATCCCACGGTAAGCCTTATGCTGAAGGACGACTGCCTCGGGAAATTGCCTTCGTTGGCCATGTCGTTGCGGAAAGAGGGGTACAGCGCGGAGTACCTGTACGGAGGAGACCCCACGGTGATGAACAAGAAAGTGTATCTCAGTGCCATGGGCTTTGACCCCGTGCTCGGTATAGATGATATTGACGTGCCTATGGCGGAGCGCGATTCCTGGGGGGCCAACGACAGCATCTCAATGCGCCGTCTGTTGGACATCATGCTCGCCAAACCGCAAGACACTCCTTGGTATATAGGCTATCAGACAATATCCAGCCACGAGCCGTGGCAGGTGCCGTACAGCAGGCTTTCAGACCCTGTGTACAATGCGTTTGCATATACCGACCATTGTCTCGGTCAGTTCCTCGACTCGCTCAGTCGCACCCCGGTGTGGGACAATCTCTTGGTGGTGATATTTGCCGACCATGGCATTGCGTATGGTCTGGACATGAGCAATCCGGAGTTCTTCCACATGCCGCTCCTTCTCCTCGGAGGTGCAGTGGACGGAACGGGAGAACTGGATGTGCTCGTTTCGCAGGGCGACATCGCCGCCACGTTGCTTTCGCAGATGGGGATAGGACACAAAGACTTTCCGTGGAGCCGCAACGTGTTGAGCGCTGCATACACTTGTCCGTTTGTCTATTGTACCTATCCGTCAGGCATCCTGTACAAAGACGCTACCGGAACCACCATGACAGACTTGATGTCGGGAAGCGTGGTATACGGCGATGCCCAAGGACAGAGGGAAAGGCTTGAAAACATCAATGTCATGCTTCAGGCCACGTGCCGGAGCGTGCCTTAACGGTGAAAACACATCCGCATGATGCCCTAAGGGACATTTGCGGTGTTCCCCTCTTGGCGGATTGGGAAAAAACGAATACCTTTGCGGTCAATATGGACATAATTATTTACAGTACAGGATAGATATTGTTATGAATTATCTTGACAGGAACGAGTTTAATTTCCAACCGTCATCTGAGGTTGTCAAAGCGATAAAGGAATTTGACCCCACAACACTTTGTTTCTACACCCGCATATACGACGAGGGTAAGAAGAGCGTGATTTCGGTTAAGGTGAGCGAAATGTTCAATGTGCCCGAGTCCCAAGTGCTCCTGAGTTACGGAGGGGAGGATTTGCTGAAAAACGCCATCCATTATTTCCTCACACAGGACAACAACAAAACCATACTGATACCAGAGTTCTCCTGGTGGTATTACAGTCGTGTCGCAGGCGAATGTGGCGGTGAGACCTGTATGTATCCTCTCCACGAACTGGAAGACACTTTCGGTTATGACGTGGACGAGGTGATAGAGTACACTCGCCGTGTGCATCCGCGCATGCTTCTTCTGGCTTCTCCCAACAATCCCACTGGCAACGGTCTCACTTCCGCAGAGATAGGGCGTATCATGGAGAACATCCCGTCGGACACCATGGTGCTTGTGGATGAGGCTTATGCAAGTTTCATATCGGCGGACACCGATTACATAGCACCTTTGGTGAACAAATACGCCAACCTTATCATATCGCGCACTTTGAGTAAGTTCTATGGTTTGCCCGGTCTGCGGGTGGGCTTCGGGTTTATCGGCGCCGGCCACGACCAGTTCCTGAGTTATTGCAACAAGTACCTTGGCTTCAACCGCTTCTCCGAGGCGGTGGCTCTTGCCGCATTGGGCAGCGAGGAACATTACCGCAAGGTAGCCGACGAGATGGAGTGGGGCAGGCAACTCTTCAAGAAGGAACTTGGAGACAAACCGGGGTTCAAGGTCTACAAGAGTGTGGCCAACTTTATTCTCGTGAAGTACCCCGAGGAGATAAAGGAGGAACTCCGGCAAGCTATGGGCGAACAGGACTATAAGATAAAATTCATGGCCGACAAAGGGCTGGAGTCCTGTCTGCGCATCACTCTCGGGCGCAAGGAGCAGATACAAGTGGTGGTGGATACTATAAAGCGTATTGCGGACGCATAAACGACAGATTGCATGAAAGCCGTTATTCTTGCCGCCGGTATGGCCACGCGCCTGAGACCTTATACTTTGTACGTTCCCAAATGCCTGCTTAAAGTGGGCGGACGCCCGTTGCTCCAACGTTCCATGGACGCGCTCATCCAGGCGGGTGTGTCGCGTTTCGTCATCGTCACAGGTTATCTCCACGAGAAGATAGAACAGTTCGTGGGAGAACATTATTGCCGTGACGTGGATGTGACGTTTATAAACAACAGCCTTTTCGACAGCACCAACAACATCTATTCCCTGTGGCTGGCACGCAAGGAGGCGGACGGCGAGGATGTGTTGCTGTTGGACAGCGACCTTCTCTACGATCCCCTTTTGATACCCGAAGTCCTTGCTTGTGGCGAGCCTAATGTGCTCACGCTCGTCAGGCACGAGCTTGGCGAGGAGGAGATGAAGGTGGTGACCGACGCTTCCGGCGCCATCACCGGGATAAGCAAGACGTGCGACCCCTCCTGCGCCGCGGGCGAAAGTCTCGGCATAGAACTTATGGGTAAAGAGTATACGAAGTCTTTGTATGCGGAACTCGAAAGGATGATGAATGAAGAACATCTGGAGGACAAGTTCTACGAGCTTGCCTTTGAACGCCTTATACGACAGGGGCAGACGTTCAAGGTGCTTGATGTCACCAAGTTTCACCCTTGTGAGCTGGACACCGTGGAGGATTTCGACAACGTAAATGAAAAGATACCGGACGAACTGTCCTGAAGAAAGCATGATGAAAGAAAAAGTACAGTCTACATTGAAGTCGTTGGAGACCGACGACTGGTTGGATGTCAAAGTGGTGCGCCCGTTTGCGTATTGGTGGGCCGTTGCGTTTGCTAAGCTGGATGTCCATCCCAATACTGTTACCATATTGTCCATGATAATAGGAGCCGGCAGTGCATGGTTTTTCGTACATGGCAGTTATTATTACGAGGGGACGCACGGTCTTTTGCTGAATATCATAGGCATACTCCTGCTTGTTTGGGCGGATGTCCTCGACTGCACGGACGGGCAGTTGGCGCGCATGACAGGCAAGAAGTCGCGTCTCGGACGCATACTCGACGGACTGGCGGGCTTTGTGTGGTTCACGCCCATATATGTGTGTATGGTGGTCAGGTTTTACCGTCACCACAGTATAGAGTTCGGTTGGCTCGGCATAGAGGACACGCCGGAAAACACTCTTGTCGCCACACTCGTGTTGCTTGCCTTCGCCTTGTTCGCAGGATTCGTGTGCTTCAGTTGGCAGGCGCGTACCGCCGACTACTACATACAGGCGCACCTGTTTTTCCTGAAAGGGGAAAAAGGCAGCGAACTTGACTCTTCCGAACGTCAGCGTCAGATTTACGATGCGACTCCATGGAAAGGCAATCGCCTGTGGAAGTTGTTTCTGTGGTCTTACATCGGTTATACCCGCAAGCAAGAGGCATGGACACCACGGTTTCAGGAACTCGTGGGTGTCGTGCGTGAGAAGTACGGCGACGTAGGGAATATGCCTAAGGAGATACGCGGGGACTTCCACCGCAATTCGTTGTCGGTGATGCCCCTCAACGGACTGCTCACGTTCAATTTCCGTTCCGCGTTCCTCTTTCTTTTCCTGTTGGCCGACGTGCCGGCGCTCAATGTGGTCTTCGAGGGTGTCTTCATGTCTTTGTTGTGCTATTGTGTAATACATAGGCACGAGTCGTTCTGTGCCCGTATCACTGAGAAACTCCGGAAAGCGCCATGACTTGGACCAAGCAGAGAATAAACAACCTGTTTTTCCTTTTGGGTCTTACGGCGGTGGTGGTGATGATGCTGACATTCGATGTCAGCTTCGCCGAGTTGTGGAATCACCTGTGCACGGCAGGTTACTGGATGGCGGCAATTGTAGGTGTCTGGCTTTTCATCTATGCCCTCAACGCTTGGTCTTGGATGGGCATCGTCAGGTCGGGAGGAAACGGAGAGGTAGGAGTGGGGTTTGCCCGGCTGTACAGGCTTACGGTCACAGGCTACGCACTCAACTACGCCACCCCGATAGGAGGGCTCGGAGGGGAACCGTACCGTATCATGGAACTGTCGAAGGAGATAGGCAAGGAACGCGCCACCTCGTCTGTCATTCTTTATGCCATGATGCATTTCTTCGCTCATTTCTGGTTCTGGTTTATTTCAGTGTTTGTCTATGTTGTCTTGGCAGCCTTAGGCGACGTGCCTATGCGGGTTTCCATAGGAGTGGTTCTCGTTGCCGTTACGGCTTTTTGCCTTCTTGCTTTCTACGTGTTCCGTTCGGGATACAAGAACGGAGTGGCCAGAAAACTGATAGGCTTGACGGGCAAGATACCCGGACTGAAAGGCTGGAGCGTGCGTTTTGCGGAGCGCAACCGCCAACTGCTGGCGGACATAGACTCGCAGATATCGGACTTGTACCGCAAGGACAAGAAAGCGTTCTATACCAGTCTGGTGCTGGAATTTCTGTCGCGCGTGGTGCAGAGTTCCGAGGTGTTCTTCATGCTTCTCCTCCTTGGCAACGACTGCGGCGGAGGTGTCGAGGGCTACATACTCATGTACCTGCATTCCATGCTCATCCTGGCTTTCACTTCTCTTTTTGCCAATGTCATAGGGTTCTTGCCCATGCAGCTCGGAGTGCAGGAGGGAGGCTTCGTGCTTTCCATTGCGGCGTTGGGCATGACCGCCGCTGTGGGTTTCTTCGTGAGTGTCATCTGCCGGGTGAGGGAGATTGTATGGATAATGATAGGCATACTCATAATGAAACTGAACAGGTGACCTCTCCGCTTGATGCCGTCGCCGAATTGTTGTAGCAAGTTCCCATGAAAGAAAAACTGCGCCGGAAAATACTTGAAGCCACAGCACTGCACCGTGCTTTCGTGTTCAACATACTGCTTGTCTATGTCATTTACTTCGTCTGCCGTTTGACGTTCGTGGCGGTCAATTGGGATATGTTCTCAGACTCCTTGACGTGGGGCAAATCCGTGGAGATGTTTCTTGGAGGGCTGGTGTTCGACACTTCCGCCATTCTCTACTCCAATGTCCTGTATTCCTTGCTGATGCTCCTTCCTGTTCCACATAGGGAGAACGCCATTTACCAGTCTGTGGCAAAGTGTGTCTTCTTCGTCGTGAACACAGTTTGCGTCATAGCCAATTTGGTGGACTGCGTCTATTTCAGATATACCACCAGGCGTACCACTGCCACGGTGTTTTCGGAATTCCGGAACGAGAACAACTTGGGCGCCGTCTTCTGTGCGGAGATGGCAAACCGTTGGTATCTTGTGCTTGGCGCACTGCTCTTGACAGCCGCACTGTGGAGATTGTACAGTAAGCCCAAAGGCAATCCGTCCCTCTCCGCATACAGGTCGGGCAGTGCTAAAGGTAAGTTCGGATATTATGCCATACACACTCTCGTCTTTCTTGCCTTTGTGCCTCTTTGCATAGGGGGGATGAGGGGCGGGTTTTCTGCCGCCGTCCGTCCCATTACCATCAGCAACGCCAACCAGTACGCCGACCGTCCGTCGGAAGCTGCCATAGTTCTGAACACTCCGTTTTCCCTGATACGCACGTTCAACAAACGCGTGTTAGAGATACCGGCCTATTTTGACAGCAAGGAACTCGACGCTGTCTATTCTCCTCTGCACGTCTCCGGCGACTCTTTGGCAAAGCGCGGCAAGAAGAACGTGGTGATACTCATAGTGGAGAGCTTCGGGAGGGAATACATAGGCGCGTACAACAAGTGGATGGACGACGGCAAGTACGAAGGCTACACGCCTTTCGTGGACTCTCTCATCGCACATAGTGTCACATACAGGTATTCTTATTGCAACGGCAGGAAGAGTATCGACGGCATGCCGAGCATACTTTCCGGAATACCGATGTTCGTGGAGCCTTTTTTCCTCACGCCGTCATCTATGAACAAGGTGGGCGGACTGGCCCGCGAACTGGAGAAGGACGGTTATTATTCCGCTTTTTTCCACGGTGCGGAGAACGGCTCCATGGGCTTTCAGGCTTTTGCCCGTGCCACAGGCTTCCAAGACTATTTCGGACGCACTGAGTACAACGAAGACTCCCGTTTCGGCGGCGACAAGGACTTCGACGGCACTTGGGCTATCTGGGACGGGCCGTTTCTGCAGTTTTATGCGGTCAAGATGAACGAGATGCCGCAGCCTTTCATCACCTCCGTCTTCACCGCGTCTTCCCACCATCCGTTCGTTGTGCCGGAGAAGTACAAGGGTGTCTACAGGGAGGAGGAACTGCCTATCCATAAGTGTATACGGTATACCGACAACGCTCTGCGCCAGTTCTTCAACAAGGCGAAGACTATGCCATGGTACGGCAATACTCTCTTTGTCCTTACCTCCGACCACACCAACCAAAGCTGCCACGAATACTATCAGACAGATTTGGGCGGGTTCTGTTCGCCAGTCATCTTCTTTGACCCAAGCGGAGAACTTGAGGCTGGTATGCGCAATGCCATTGCCCAACAGACAGACATCATGCCCACTGTGCTGGGGTACTTGGGGCACGACAAGAGTTATGTGAGCTTCGGCATAGACCTGTTCTCCACTCCGGAGGAGGACACATGGGCAGTCAACTACCTCAATGGCGTCTACCAATACGCAAAGGGCGACTATCTGCTTCAGTTCGACGGCAGCAAGTCCACCGCCTTGTACCGTTTCCGCACTGACTTGCTGCTGAAACACAACCTCTTGGAAGAACTTCCGCAAGAACGTGAGGCTATGGAACGTGAACTGAAAGCCGTCATACAGTCGTATATGGAGCGGATGGTACACGACAGGCTTACGGCGGAATGAGTTTTGGACAGAATTGTTGCCGCAAACTGCCAAAAGCCAATTCTTTTTTGGTAATTTTGCAATGGATATGTCACGACGTATGGCTTGCGCCGCAACCAGTATTCCTCTCAGTTAGTGCAGAACGTGGTGCTGTTGGACGACCTGTTCGGCTGACTTTGCATATCCGTTCATAAGCGTTCATAAATATTCATTCCTTGTTCAGTTTCGTTCATGTCTCGTTCAGTTTCGTTCATAAAAACCGACAGTCAGAAATCACGTTTTCCCTGGCTGTAC
>CAVHCL010000136.1:0-17531 GCA_963634425.1 Bacteroidaceae bacterium | reverse complement strand
GCCTTGTTCCTTCCATTGGCGTCAAGTCGGGCATATATGGTGTCGAAAGGCACTCCGTTTCTGGCTTCATCCACAATTTTGGCGGAATCCTTGATGCCAACAGGCAAAGAACAGTCGAGATAGTTGAGCTTTGTGCTGCCGCAGACATAATGTCCGATACTGTCCATGGCGTGGTTGAGAGAGTCCAATGTATGCTTTAGCGCCCCAAGCCCCTTTGTGGCAGCATCTCTGGTAAAGAGATTTGGATCCAGCAAATTGAGATTGGTGTCAAATGTTATGATGTCCGTCTCCTCTATGAAAGACTCCCTCATGTAAGGGACAGAAGCCCTCAGCATATTCCCGCTCTGCGAATCCATGTTCCTGAATCTCTCGCCGTTGTAAAGAATGAGTTTCAGGTGGGTGTGGTCTTCGGTACTCAGTATTCGCGCACTGTCCGCCAATACAATCTCCGCATCCTCGTATCCTCCCTTGTTGGAGTATATCATCATACCGTAGAGCATACCCGTCTTTGTGTCCTTGCGTTGCACGAAGATGTTGTAACCCGGAATATCCGAGTAGAAGATACCCTCGGGGATCTCCAGTTCGGGCGACTTCATTTTCATTCCGTATATCACCGAGTAGAGCTTGCGCGTGGCATACGGACTCACCTCATTCTGAAAATAGAAGCTGAATGCGCATACTACAAGCGAGAACAGGAATACAGGCCGCAATATGCGCACCAGAGGGATTCCCGCAGCTTTCATGGAAAGCAGTTCAAGCCTCTCGCCCAAGTTACCGAATGAGATAAGGCTTGCCAACAACACGGCAAGCGGAGTGGAGATAGGGATTATGTTCAACGCACTGTACCACATGAATTTGGCAAGCACACCCCATGAGAGTCCCTTGCCTATCAAATCGTCGATGTATCTCCATACGAACTGCATGAGGAAAATGAAGAGACACACGAAGAACGCACCCGTAAAGAGCTGCAAATGCGCTTTCATGATAAAGACGTCCAGTTTCTTCAATATCCTCATGTTTTCCGTTCAATTCGCATACATTGGAATTATACCTCAAAATCAAGACAAGTCCTCTGTACTGTGTACGGACGCACTTTGCTTTCTGCCACAGCCACATGTGCAGGATGAACGGAATAACGCTTAAGGGCCTCTGCGTCGGAAAAAGAGGAATCCAACATCACATCGCAATTGCTCGTTTCCAACCGTCCGTCAATATGTACGGAAACATCCAACAGCCCTGGCACCACACCTCTCAAACCTTCCAGGCCGTCCTTTATTTCCTTTTTCACTTGAGCCTTTTTCTCCTCCGAAAGTTGGGGGTTGAGTGTCCAAAGAATTACATGCTTCACCATATTGTTACGTATATGCTATGAGAATTTCGGTGCAAAGGTAACAACTTTATGTTGATTGGGAAAGCGAGTGTGTGTGTTTTTTTTATTGCGGAGGAGAGACTATTCAACACACGTACGTGCAATTCAGGCTTTGCACGTACGTGTGTATGCGTCCCTCAGTCGCATCTGAAAATGTCGCGGGTGTACACTTTGTCCTCCACGTCGTCAAGACAGACGTCGTAACGATTGGCAATAATACAACGTGAACGGGTCTTGAACTCGTCCAAGTCGTTCACCACCGTGCTGCCGAAGAAAGTGGACCCGCTCTCCAAGGTCGGTTCGTAGACTATCACTTCCGCTCCTTTCGCTTTGATGCGCTTCATGATGCCTTGTATGGCGGACTGACGGAAGTTGTCCGAGTTTGACTTCATGGTCAACCGGTAAACTCCTATCACGCACTGTCCCTCCTTCGACGCATCCCACTCGCCGTTCTCGGTATACCATCCGGCTTTTCTCAGCACTGCGTCGGCAATGTAGTCCTTGCGTGTGCGGTTGCTGTCCACTATGGCGCTCATCATACATTGTGGCACGTCTTGATAGTTGGCCAGCAACTGTTTGGTATCCTTGGGAAGACAATAGCCTCCATAACCGAAAGACGGGTTGTTGTAGTGTGTCCCGATACGTGGATCAAGCCCGACACCTTGTATGATTGACCGCGTGTCAAGCCCTTTCATTTCGGCATACGTGTCCAACTCGTTAAAGTACGACACACGGAGAGCCAAGTATGTATTGGCAAACAGTTTCACCGCCTCCGCTTCCTTCATACCCATGAAGAGCGTGTCTATATCCTTCTTCTCAGCACCCTCCTGCAACAACTGTGCGAAGGTGTGGGCGTGCAGCTCGGCATCAGGGTTCCCAATGGCGGAGATGGCGGCATTGCCCTCATTGAAATTGTCATCGCCGACATCTATAGGCTTAGGATAACCCACTATGATGCGCGAAGGATACAGATTGTCATAGAGGGCTTTGCTTTCACGCAGGAACTCGGGCGAGAATATGAGGTTGAATTTCTTGCCTTTCAACTCTGGCTTATACAGGAACTTCAAGGCATACTTGACATACAAACTACGGCAATAGCCTACCGGTATGGTGCTCTTTATGACCATCACAGCATCCGGGTTGACACTGATTACCAAGTCTATCACATCCTCCAAATGGTGCGTGTCAAAGAAGTTCTTCTGAGGGTCGTAATTTGTAGGGGCCGCTATCACCACGATGTCCGCATCACGGTAAGCGGAACCGCCGTCAAGGGTGGCAGTGAGGTTGAGTTGTTTCTCGGCAAAATATTTCTCTATGTATTCGTCTTGTATCGGGGATATGCGTTTGTTTATCTTCTCCACTTTCTCGGGTATCACGTCCACGGCCGTCACCTGGTGATGTTGGCTGAGCAGAGTGGCGATGGACAATCCTACATACCCTGTGCCCGCCACAGCTATTTTCAATTCGTCAAATGGTCTCATGTCTGTTTTTTTGAATAAATAAATTTTCGCAAAGGTAACTGTTTTGTGCCGAACATACAGGTTGCGCTTTGCAAAGTTTCGCGTTTTTGGTAATTTGCGCATAGTTTTTAGTTTGGGCGGACAAAATTGTGTCATTCGAAAGTCCCAATTCCCAAATACAAGGTTTTGGGGAAGCAAAATAAAATCGTTTCTTCCTTTTGTATTTCGCCGACATAATAGTAACTTTGCACCCGAATTTAAGAAAATGACGCATGCAAAGTATCAGGAACATTGCTATCATAGCACATGTGGACCACGGCAAAACCACACTGGTGGACAAGATGTTGCTCGCAGGCAACCTCTTCAGAGAAAATCAGCAGACAGGAGAATTGATGTTGGACAACAACGAGTTGGAGCGCGAAAGGGGCATTACCATTCTATCCAAAAACGTAAGTATCAACTACCAAGACACTAAGATAAACATTATAGATACCCCAGGACACAGCGACTTCGGCGGCGAGGTGGAGCGTGTCCTCAACATGGCGGACGGATGCATTCTGTTGGTGGACGCTTTCGAAGGCCCGATGCCCCAAACACGCTTTGTGTTGCAGAAAGCCCTGCAGATAGGGTTGAAACCTATTGTGGTGGTCAACAAAGTGGACAAGCCCAACTGCCGTCCGGAAGAAGTCTACGAAATGGTGTTCGACCTTATGTGTGACCTCAACGCCACGGAAGACCAATTGGATTTCCCTGTGGTGTACGGCTCAGCCAAGAACGGGTGGATGAGCGAAGACTGGAACAAGCCTGCGGAAGACATCACGTACCTTCTCGACAGCATACTCAAACACATACCTGCCCCTGAGGTGTTGGAAGGGACTCCTCAAATGCTTATCACCAGTCTGGACTACAGCAATTACACAGGACGTATCGCCGTAGGACGCGTACACCGCGGCACTCTGCGCGAAGGCATGAACATCACCATCTGCCACCGTAACGGAAAGGCTGAGAAGACGAAGATAAAGGAGCTGCACACTTTCACTGGGATGGGACGGCAGAAGACATCGGAAGTGAGCAGCGGCGACATCTGCGCCATAGTGGGCCTGGACAACTTTGAGATAGGCGACACCATCTGCGACTACGAGAACCCGGAACCTCTGCCTTCCATCGTCATAGACGAGCCTACCATGAGTATGCTCTTCACCATCAACGACTCGCCTTTCTTCGGCAAAGAGGGGAAGTTCTGCACCAGCCGACACATAGCAGACCGTCTGGCAAAGGAATTGGAAAAGAACCTTGCGCTGCGCGTGGAGACTCCCGAGGGATACACGGACAGGTGGATAGTCTCCGGACGAGGCGTACTGCACTTGAGTGTGCTTATAGAGACCATGCGCCGCGAAGGCTACGAGCTTCAGGTTGGCCAGCCACAGGTCATCTACAAAGACATAGACGGAGTGAAATGCGAGCCCATAGAAGAGATGACCATAAACGTGCCGGAAGAGTTTGCCAGCAAGATGATAGATATGGTAACACGCCGCAAAGGGGAAATGACAAGCATGGAAAGCCAAGGGGAGAGAGTGAACATTGAGTTCAACATCCCAAGCCGAGGCATCATAGGACTTCGCACCAATATGCTCACCGCAAGCCAAGGCGAAGCCATCATAGCGCACCGCTTCAAGGAGTATCAACCCTACAAGGGTGAAATAACAAGGCGCATCAACGGTTCGCTGATAGCCATGGAAAGCGGCACGGCATACGCATACGCCATAGACCACCTGCAGGACAGGGGCAAATTTTTCATTGAGCCTCAAGACCAGGTATATGCAGGACAAGTGGTGGGCGAACACGTACACGACAACGACATCGTGATAAACGTATGCAAAGCAAAGCAACTCACCAATGTGCGTGCCAGCGGCACCGACGACAAGGCACACATCATACCTGCCACCATCTTCTCTTTGGAGGAAGCCCTGGAGTACATCAAAGAGGACGAATATGTGGAAGTGACACCCAAGGCCATGCGTATGCGCAAAGTGATACTCGACCATCTGGAGAGGAAGAGAGCCAACAAATAGGCTGTCACACTCTCCTCCACCGCATAACCTTGTAACCCTAAGATACCTCTATCTATACTATATTTTGTATGAAACACACAAGACTACATTACTGTATGTTGGCGGTGATGCTTGCCGCCACTCATACACAGGCACAGGACTCCGCAGCGTCTTACGGTGATATGCCCGAAACCTGGGTGGCCTCCGACGGACTGGGACGTACGCTCCCTTCAGCCGAGGACTATCCCTTGAGGGAAGACGGCAGAGACCGCACCGTCGGCATCTTCTACATCACTTGGCACACACAGAACCTGCACAATGGAGAAGACTACCGTGCCGATGTCTCCAAGGTGTTGGCAGCTGATCCGGAAGCAAGACGGCAATGGGACAATCCGCAGTGGACAGGACCGTCATACCATTGGGGAGAGCCTGAGTACGGCTACTTCCTCAGCCAAGACAAGTACGTTATCCGACACGACATATCCATGCTTGCTGACGCCGGCGTGGACGTGCTTATCATGGACGTGACCAATGCGGTACTCTATATAGACGAATGGGAGAAGCTCTTCACCGAGATGCAGAAAATGAAGGAGGAGGGTAACAGAGTGCCCAAATTCTGCTTTTGGGCGTTCAACGGCAATGTCATTACCGTAGTGAAGACTCTTTATGAGAAATACTACAAGACCCCAAGATACCAAGACCTGTGGTTCTATTGGGACGGGAAACCGTTGCTCCTGTACAACGACACGCCGTCTGTGGATGCCAATCCCAACGGAGGGGAAAAGAATATGGCAGACTATCCCCAGGAGATAAAGGACTTCTTCACCCTACGCGGAATGTGGTGGGGATATTGGAACTGGGCAGGAGAGAGATACGTCGGCACAGAAGACCATTGGAGCTTCGGCTATGACCTCGGCACAAAGGAGGTGGCAGCCCTCACCCCAGAGGAACTGTGCGCCAAGCACCAAGGCAGGATGGAGGAAATGGCAGTGACACCCGCCCAACACGCAGTGAGCGCCATAGGCAAGTGTTGGACTCGAAGGGACGGAGAACCCGAAATCAACGAATATGACATGCCTTCGCGTTCCTACATCCCTTATCTCGGAGAGGAACGGGAAGACCCCGTAAAGTACGGAGCCTACTTCCAAGAGAGGTGGGACGAGGCTCTGCAGGTAGACCCCGACTTCATATACCTCAACGACTGGAACGAGTGGACGGCAGGCCGGTACCGCCAGGGCAAAGACCCGTCAGGACAAGCCGACTTACACATTGACTTCCTCGGACGAAAAGACAACCCATTCTATTTCGTAGACCAATACAATGCGGAATTCAACCGCACCATCTCGCCAATGAAAGGAGGATGGACAGACAACTACTATATGCAGATGGTGCAGAACATACGCCGGTACAAGGGTGTGGCTCCCATGCCTACCTACAGCGGAACAAACAAGGTAAAAGTTGACGGCGACATCTCAGAATGGACTTCCAAGGCAATATTCACCGACACGAAAGGCGATGTGACACACCGCGACCACGACGGTTACGGAAACCTCCACTATACCGACTCCACCGGGAGAAACGACATCCTCCGCTCAATGGTAGCAGTAGATTCGCGCAACGTCTACTTTGCGGCAGAGACGGCAGACGTGCTCACGCCATGCCACGACCGCAACTGGATGCTTCTTCTCATCAACTCCGACCAGGACGACAACACGGGATGGTTCGGCTACGACTACATCGTCAACGAGGAGGTAAACGACAACGGCACCACAACTCTCAAACGTTACAACAACGACACTCACAGGTGGGAGAAAGTCTCGGACATTCCTTTTGCCGTGAAAGGCAATACGCTGGAACTGTCCGTTCCGCGCAAGTTGTTGGGCAAGAAGAAAGGAGACGTGAACTTTGACTTCAAGTGGGCCGACAATCCCACCGCACTTGACGACATCATTACACTCTGCACCTCTGGCGACACTGCGCCGAACAGGCGGTTTGCCTATCGATTCTTGTGGAAACAGAAACCTGGCAGATGATGAACACGCCATGCTTGCATGCCTCTTTCTGCAAAATACTTGTTTTGCAGATGCTGCTGATTATACCATCGTGTGCCAAGGCACACAGGCGTATACGTTTCGCACAACTTACGGACATTCACCTGTCCCAACGCTTCCCGTCGCACACAGACGACTTGAAACGCAACATACAGCGAATAAACGCTTTGGACAGTCTTGACTTCGTACTTGTCACAGGCGATCTCACAGAAAATGGAGATTACGCCTCTCTGCTCGAAGCCAAGAAGATATTGGACGGGATAGCCGTACCGTACTATACCATAATGGGTAATCATGAGACGAAATGGAGTGAGTCGGGATGCACCGCTTGGAGTAAGGTGTTCGGAAGCGAGCGGTTCGAGATGGAATGTAAAGGCGTCCACTTCCTCGGTTTCAACACCGGGCCGCTCATGAGGATGGCTTTCGGCCACGTGGTAAGGCAGGATTTGTCGTGGCTGCGCGAAAGGCTCAGTGCCCTGCCGTCCGATATGCCGGTAATAGCGGTTACGCACTATCCACTTCTCTCCGAAGAGATGGACAACTGGTACGAAGTCACCGACATATTGCGGCATTTCAACGTGAGGATGTGCATAGGAGGACACTACCATACGTCGCAGAACTTCTCTTACGACGGCATACCTGGAGTGCTTATGGCCAGTTGCTGCCACGACGATGCCCACGCCACCACCTATGGACTGTACGAGGTGGACTCCGACACCATATCGGCATGGATATGCGAAGAGGGTAAAGAGCCTTGTCTCCTTGCCTCATATTCCATGAAAGGGGAAATCAAAGACAAGGACGGCCGGAGGCTTGACCCCAATGGAAAAGCCTTTGAATACCCGGACACCAGCGACAACATAGCTTTCTCCAACGTGCGTCAAGTGTGGCGTGTCGCCGCAGAAGCAAGCATGTACTCAACACCTGCCACAGATGCGAGAAACATCTATGTGGGCGACGATGCCGGAACGCTTACCGCATATTCCATAAAGGACGGAACTCCCAAGTGGTCTTTCGCAACACACGGACGCATAGTGGGGACTCCAGCCGTACACAGGGGCACTGTGGTGGTGGGCAGTGCCGACGGATGCATATATGGGCTTTCCTCCAAGAACGGCACATTGAAATGGAAGAAACAGACAACCGCGCCCGTTTTGGGAGCTGTGCGCATAGAAAACGGCATAGCCTACGTGGGAGGCAGCGACCATTGCATGAGGGCTTTGGATATCCGGGACGGCAAGGAAGTATGGAAATACGGCAGTGTCTGCGGTTATATAGAGACTCTCCCGTTAGTGACGGATGACAAGGTGCTCTTCGGAGCTTGGGACTGTACGTTTTATTGCCTTGACAGGAAAGACGGCACCTTATTGTGGAAATGGCAAGTAGACAAAGACGATATGCACTATAGCCCCGCGGCGGTATGGCCGGTAGCCGCAAAAGGTAAAGTGTTCATAGCCGACCCCGAGCGTGCTCTCACTGCCATAGACATGGACAATGGGAATACCGTATGGCGTACTTTCCGGTCGATGGTGCGTGAGACAGTGGCTCTCAGTGAAGACACGGAGAAAATATACAGCAAAACCATGAGGGACAGTCTGGTGTGCTACGCCACCGACGGTGCCACGCCACGCCAGATATGGAGTTGCGATGTTGGGTTCGGATACGACCACGCACCATCCATGCCACAAGAAAAGGAAGGTGTCGTGTACGGCGGTACGGTAAGAGGATGCCTCTACGCCGTGGATGCCGGCACAGGCAGCCTGCTATGGCGGCACCGTGTGGGAAGCTCACTCATCAACACCGTAGTGCCAATAGGCAAACGACGTGTCCTGTATACAAGCAGCGATGGCGGAATAGGATTACTGAAGTGGTAGATGTGCCGCATCCGGTATCTTCATCTCCTCACCACTATCTCGTTTACAGGCTTCCGTTTCTTTACCGAAGGAGCGTATTCCCCGGAGGGCTTGCCAATGGGAATTATTACCAAAGGAGACTCGTTTTCGGGGATACCGAACAGTTCCTGGCAAAGCGCGGCATTGAAGTTGCACACCCAGCAAGAACCCAGGCCTTGTTCCGCTGCTGCCAGGCAGATGTGTTCCGCAGCTATGGCGATGTCTATGTCTCCATGACGTTTCCCGTCACTGCGCACCCACTCTGCGTCGTGCCGTACCGTACAGAGGATATACAGCGGTGCCTCGCTCAGCCATTCCCGTTTGTAACATTTCTGAAGCAACACCCTGTCCTCCTGCGATGTCAACACGTAGAACTTCCACGGCTGCAGATTTACAGCGGAAGGCGCAAGACGCGCACATTCCAGAATGTAGTTGAGTTGCTCTTCACTTACAGGTTCGCCGCTATACGAGCGTACCGAATATCTTCTCTCTGTCAAAGTTTTGAAGTCCATTTTTTTTGCCGTTGTTATATAATTTGAACAAAATTAACGTTTTTTCTTTGTTTTATGCAGCTATCCGTTGTCTTTTAACATCATTTTGTACAATTTTGCGTAACTATTCCACCTCCGCAAGTTCTTTTTTACACACAGTTGTTGTCGGATTGGAAAATTATCCTTATCTTTGCGACATACGAGATATACATAGTGCATATTACACATACCTTAACATATATATGGCAAACAGTTTGAAGAAAGTGATTGTGTTGGGCAGCGGTGCCCTCAAGATTGGACAGGCGGGAGAGTTTGACTATTCGGGTTCGCAAGCTTTGAAAGCTCTTCGCGAGGAAGGCATCTCCAGCGTCCTTGTAAATCCTAACATAGCTACCATACAAACCAGCGAAGGCATTGCCGACAAGGTCTATTTCCAGCCTGTCACCACCCACTTCGTAACGGAAATCATAAAGAAGGAACGCCCAGACGGCATACTCTTGGCATTTGGAGGTCAGACTGCGCTGAACTGCGGAACGGAGTTGTTTCTGAACGGCACCCTCAAGGAATACGGCGTACAGGTGTTGGGCACCAGTGTGGAGTCCATCATGAATACGGAAGACCGCGACCTCTTCGTGAGGAAACTCAAGGAAAAGGACTTGAAGACTCCTGTAAGTCAGGCTTGCGGGAATATGGAAGAAGCCTTGGCGGCGGCGCGCAAGATAGGCTACCCCGTCATGATACGCTCCGCCTATGCTTTGGGAGGTCTTGGCTCTGGAGTATGCCCGGACGAAAAGACTTTCAGCGAGATTGCAGAGTCTGCATTCACCTTCGCCCCGCAGGTGTTGGTTGAGGAGAGCCTGAAGGGGTGGAAGGAGATAGAGTTCGAAGTGATACGCGATGCCAACGACCGTTGTTTCACCGTTGCCAGCATGGAGAACTTCGACCCGTTGGGCATCCACACAGGAGAGAGCATTGTGGTGGCTCCAACTTGCTCCCTGACCTCCGAACAGGTGAAATATCTGCAGGAGATAAGTGTGAAAACGGTACGTCACTTGAACATCGTGGGCGAGTGCAATATACAGTTTGCCTACAATGCCACGTCCAACGACTACCGCATCATTGAAGTTAACGCGCGTCTGAGCCGTTCCTCTGCCCTTGCCTCTAAGGCCACCGGTTATCCCCTTGCATTCGTGGCTGCCAAGATTGCTTTGGGTTACACCCTCGACAAGATAGGCAAGATGGGCACTCCCAATTCTGCCTACGTTGCTCCATGTTTGGACTACATGATCTGCAAGATTCCCCGTTGGGACCTTAACAAGTTCTCCGGAGTAAGCCGTCTTATTGGTTCAAGCATGAAGTCTGTAGGCGAAATCATGTCCATCGGACGCAGTTTCGAAGAGATGATCCAAAAAGGGCTGCGTATGATAGGCCAGGGTATGCACGGTCTTGTGGGCAACGACCACATTAAGTTTGACAATTTGGACGAGGAACTGTCCAATCCCACCGACCTGCGTATCTTTGCCATTGCGCAAGCCTTGGAAAAGGGCTACACCATAGAGCGTATAGAGGAACTTACCAAGATAGACCCATGGTTCCTCAGCCGTATGAAACACATCGTGGACTTGAAACACGAGATGCAGCGGATGAACAGCCTCTGCGAAATCAGCGACGAGAAGATGCGCGAGATAAAAGCCGCCGGCTTCAGCGATTTCCAGATTGCACGTTTCGTGCTGGATTCCAAATGCAATATGGAGAAAGCCAACCTTGATGTGCGGAAAGACCGCAAGTCACGCGGCATCACACCTACAGTGTGCCGTATAGAGACTGTTGCCGGTGAACATCCCGAACTGACCAATTATCTCTATCTCACCTATCTGCCCATGGCAGAGCCGACAAACGCCGACAGCCTCACCGGGGATGAGTGGAGGAAACTTTGCCGGGAGACAACTTGCAAGATGACCCATGACATTGAATACTATAAAAACGACAAAAGTGTGGTGGTATTGGGTTCCGGGGCATACCGCATAGGCTCAAGCGTCGAATTTGACTGGTGTTCTGTAAACGCCATCAACACCGCGCGCAAGTTGGGATACAAGTCCATAATGATCAACTACAACCCGGAGACTGTGTCTACCGACTACGACATGTGCGACCGCCTGTATTTCGACGAGCTCACCATGGAGCGTGTACTTGATGTCATTGACCTTGAGCAGCCGCGTGGCGTGATAGTGAGCGTAGGCGGTCAAATACCCAACAACTTGGCAATGAAACTTTACCGGCAAGGCGTACCCGTACTGGGCACGTCCCCTGTGGACATAGACCGTGCGGAAAACCGGGACAAGTTCTCTGCCATGCTCGACAAGTTGGGCATCGACCAACCGGCTTGGCGTGCCCTGACCTCTATGGACGACATTAAGGAGTTCGTGGAGAAAGTCGGCTATCCGGTGTTGGTGCGTCCGTCTTATGTCCTCTCAGGCGCCGCCATGAACGTATGTTACGACGAAGAACAGTTGGAACGCTTCCTTGGCATGGCATCCGAGGTGAGCAAGGACTTCCCTGTGGTGGTAAGCCAGTTTATGCAGGACACAAAGGAAATAGAGTTCGATGCCGTTGCAGACAAGGGCGAGGTGGTGGAATACGCTGTCTCGGAACATGTGGAATATGCCGGTGTGCACTCCGGCGACGCCACCATGGTGTTCCCCGCACAACACCTCTATTTTTCCACCATCCGGCAAATCAAGAAAATATCGCGCCGCATCGCTGCCGAGCTCAACATCTCCGGCCCGTTCAACATACAGTTCTTGGCAAAGAACCGCGAAGTGAAGGTTATTGAATGTAACCTCCGTGCCAGCCGTTCGTTCCCGTTCGTGAGCAAGATACTGAAGCGCAACTTCATAGAGACAGCCACCCGGATTATGTTGGACGCTCCATACAGCCGTCCCGAAAAGAGCGAATTCGACATTGACCGTATAGGCGTGAAAGCCAGTCAATTCAGTTTCAACCGACTTTCCAACGCCGACCCTGTGCTTGGCGTAGACATGAGTTCCACAGGCGAAGTGGGTTGCCTTGGCGACGATTTGAACGAGGCTATCCTGAACGCATTGATTGCCACCGGTTACCGTCTGCCCAAGAAGAACATACTGCTCTCCAGCGGCGGAGCCAAAGCCAAGGTGCAATTGCTGGAGCCGGCACAACTCTTGGTCAAGAACGGCTATAACATATACGCCACAGCAGGCACTGCCCAGTTCCTGAAGGACAACGGTGTCCCCTGTGAGGTGGTGGCTTGGCCCGACGAGGAGACAGGAAACAACAATGTGGTAAACATGATTGCTGAACACAAATTCGACCTTGTCATCAACATTCCCAAAAACCAGACCAAACGCGAGTTGACCAACGGCTACCGCATCCGCCGCGATGCCATTGACCACAACATTCCGCTGATGACCAATGCACGTCTGGCAAAAGCGTTCATTGAGGCTTTCTGCGCCTTGAAGCTTGAGGACATTAAGGTAAAGAGCTGGCAGGAATACACAACGTAAGACATTCGGGCTTCAATAGCGACAACTATATTACGACTAACACTATATTATGAACAAATTCTCTATCATTATGAACAAATTCACTCTAAGGATGTTTGCCGCCATCTTGCTGATGGTTGTGGCGACCGTAGCCTCCGCTACGGAAAAGACCCCCGCAATAGTAGTGTGGGATGGAGAGCAGGAACTGTACAGTTTCTTCATCTCAGACAGTCCGCAGTTGAAGGTTGAGGGCGGCAACGCCATCATCACGTCCGACGGCAAATGGATGAGAGAAGCGTACTACAACGAATATGAGATGGAGTGCCGTGTGTCGATTCCTTTTTCAGAGAGTTCTTCCTACCGTATCACTCTGGAGCAGCGCAGTTACACGGGGGACTACTTCTACTGCGACGAGGACATGGTTGACGGCATAGACGAGACCTTGTTGGCAGACGGAGCACCACAGTTCTCCATGAAGGACGGCGTGCTGCGTGTCGTGGGGCTGGCAGCAGACGACTGCGTCTCCGTGAGTTCTTTGGACGGCAAGCCGTTTGGCTCCACAGTCGCCAACAGCAACGGATGTGCCGCGCTTCCTCTGCCCCGCCAGACGGGCACGGCGGTGGTGAAAGCCGGCAATGTGTCATTCAAAATCATAATACGATGAGACTGTCAAGATTCTTTTCTGCCTGTCTGCTTGCAGCGCTTGCAGCAGGCAACGCTTCCGCCCAGGGAGTCGGTTTCTTTCTGGACGGTCAGAGAGTAGAGATAAAAGAAGGGGACGTGGCGAATTTTGCCGACGGACAGGACGGCAAAGTGCGTGTGGAGGTGAACAAAGACGGCAAGATAACAGTCTACCAAGGCAGCGAAATGACTTTCTTCGGAGACATAGAACAGTATCTGGCAGGCATACACTCCGCCATGCACTACAAGGGCAATTACTCGCACTTTGAGTTCGGCTACGGCAGCATTATGCACATTCGCGACATGATGACGGCAGACCAATTCACATACGAAAGCGCATACTCGCAATTCTCCAATTGGGCAAGAACTGATTATATTGGCCCGAACTACAGGTACGCCCAGTCCGTTTACCGTTTCTTCGAGAACGCCATCCACGCCACCAATCTGTTGTTGGCAGGCTTTGACGAAAGCTCTGCCACGGACAAGCAGAAGCAGTACCTCGGCATAGCGTACGCCTACCGTGCCTTGCTGTATCTGGACATGGCACGTATGTACGAGTATCTGCCTTGCGACGCCACGCAGCCACGTTCCAACACAGGGAAGGACATCACCGGCCTGACAGTGCCTATCATCACGGAAAAGACCACAGACGAAGAGATTGCCCAACTGAAGCGTGCCACCAGACAGGAAATGTGCACTTTCATCATGTCGGACATCACCAAGGCCGAGGTCTATCTCCAGAATTACGAGCGTACCGACAAACAGTTGCCGGACTTGGCTTGTGCCTACGGACTACAAGCCCGTCTTCACATGTGGATGGAAGACTACGAGAAAGCTGCCGTGTGCGCACGGCGGGCCATCAACCTATGCGGCGGCACACCCCTTACCGAAAGCGAGATGCTGGACGTGGAGAACGGATTCAACAGCATGGCCCCCACCGCTTGGATGTGGGGAGCACAACCCTACCCCAGCGACAGAACAGTAACATCCGGCATCGTCAACTGGACATCCTGGATGTCCAACGAGACAACGTTCGGTTATGCCAGTGTCGGTCCTTTTGTCGCCATCACACCATCCCTTTACAACGAGATTGGAGACTGGGACATACGCAAGAAACTCTTCAATGTGACAGGCAACGAGCCACACCTCACTACAGACTCATGGTACAACATACCGGCGTATGCGTCACTGAAGTTCCGCCCATACCAAGGAGCATACGGCAACTATCAAGTGGGTGCACAGTCGGCATATCCTTTGATGCGCATGGAAGAAATGTACTTGATAGAGGCAGAGGCGACAGCACACGGCAATTGCTCTCTCGGAGCCGCACTGCTCAAGGACTTCATGAACAAATACAGAGACGCGTCGTACAACCTGAGCACAGATTCCATCGACGAATACACGGCCGTCAACGAGATTGTGAAGCAGAAGCGCATAGAACTGTGGGGAGAAGGACAGGCGTTCTTTGACATCAAACGTCTGAACATACCAGTAGACCGCACACAGCCAGTTGACGCCGACTACATCAGCGATAACGAGAAATTCTCCACAGATACACGTCCTGCATGGATGAACTTGCCCTTCGTCGTGCGAAGAGGGATGATATACAAATGGAACACCGTAGGCGAAGAAAATCCCGACCCGTCAGGCCTTTACGTCGCGGGAGGAGGCATCATGCAAAGGGAGCAGACATTCGACGTGGTAATTACGGAGGGCCTCTCTAACGAAATGTTTGGCACCACCGCCACCATAGAGCCAAGAACGGTGGTAGCCAGTCCGCTCGATTCGATTGATGGCTTCAGGCTGAAATCCCCATTCAACGCAGTGGCAGACTCCGCTATGGGTTATACCGGCACAGACCTTGAGGTACGGCTCGACGAGAAATCCCATTCTGCCACCATACCGCCGCAGCCTACGGGGCTCAACGCCAACGGCGAACCGGTGTATATACAAAGCGTCAAGGACGGGGAATATGCTGACGGCATCATACGTTTCCCCTCCAACACCATATCGGTCAGCTACTTGAACGAGGTCAAAACATTCCCATGCGCTACAGAGATACGTCTCCCGGGGTGTTCCTATGACCCAGCTTTCCGGTTGTATATAAATTTCTTCTCCAGCGCAGACTTTCATACCACCGTTGTCAACAATAATGGCAGACGATACCTGCGTTCCTACATATCCACCATGGAAGACTTGGACGAAGTGAGAATAGCGTGCGTGCCGCAAGACTTGGCGCAGACGGCCATTGACCGTCTCAAGCACGATGCTTCATATGGCGCTGTGGCGTACAGTACAGGATGGGTGGACGTGCCCATGTATGATACCGGCGATGCTTTCTGCTATGTGTGTGTGGGACTGCACAACGGCACAATACAATACACATACACGAGCAGTGAATATGTTTACCCGGACTACAGTGTGTACCTTGACAATATACACCAGACAGAAGACAAGACCGGCGTGGCTGTCGTCCAGGTGGAATACTATTTCGGTCCTCACGTCGACAAGGCCTACCTTGCGCTTGTGGACAAGTACGCCACAGAAGATGAGATACGGGAATTGTACCGCAGGAACGCTCTGCCAAGCATGATTCTCGCTCCTCTTAGCCACTCCTCTTCATACGAGGCCGCACAGATACCGTTCCCGAAGGAGTACGGAGAATACAAAGTGGTGGCACTTGCGCTCTCCGACGGCAAACTGGTGAAGGTAAGCGAGGGCGACTACACATCCAAGACAAAATACTTTGAGTATCCACACCGTGAGCTTACCATCAAGGAAGGTAAAAAGACTATAAATGCCGACGGAAGCATCACCGTCCAATTCACCTACAACGCTGAAGAATTCGAAGGGGCGTATGTGGCTCTCCTGACAGACACGTTACTCATGGGCAATGTGTGGGAGAACGTGAAAGAGAGTCAACACAAAGTGAATGTAACAGGAAGCGGAACAAGCTCCATCACCGTGGAACATCCCGCCCAAGATGCATACTACACTTTTGTTATATGCGGATATGAGGACGGAAAGATAGCGAAAGACACAAGAGGAAACCGCTCTATTCTGTCAGAATCGTGGACTCCGTGGTGCAACAGCAAGAACGAGTGGACGGCAGCGGGCATGAGTGCCGAAGACTGGCCTCTGGGCGACGACGCAAGCGTGACGTGCACCTATACGTACGCCAATTACTGGAGCGGCGACGACCCAGGTCTAAAGATTTATTACCGTCAGTCTACCTTTGACACTGTCCAGGCACAGTTCAAGATAGAACACTGGGGTTCCGATATGGACTTCATCATAGAATACAACCCCACGACCTCCATGTGCCAGGTGCTGCCACAGAGTGTCACAGAAAACAGCACATACGGAACGGTTTATATCTCCGACATTCCTAATTACGCTACCGAATACACATACCAGCAGTATCCCTGCTACTACGACAAGGCGGCCGGCAAGTTCACCTTGAATACCGTATGGTTCGTTGAGGCAGGTGCTTTCGGATTTGGTCCGGAATACATACGGGTTGACGGTTTCTACGCCTCTAACGATTCCGTTTCTGCGAGCTATGATAAGGCACGTGCAGCTGGGAAGCGCAATTTCGCAGGTTCGCTCCGCTTGGACAAGGCGGCAAAGGTTGGCAGCGGCAAGGCTCTGCCGTTGCAAAAAAACTCCACCTTGTTGATAGAGGAACTGGAATAGGTGCAGTGGGACACTGCCACTTCAGGTTTCTTTCCAAAGTATCTTAGAATACTTGGCGATTTGTCTTAGGATACTTGCCCAAGTATCCTAAGATACTTTTTAAGTAACGTGTAAAAAATAGCTTACCCCAGTTCGGGATAAGAAAGCCCTAAAAAGTGAGCAAAAAGGTTGGCAGTCTAATAAATATTTTGTATCTTTATAGATGAAAAACAAACAGTTACAAAAATAAATATTATGACTGCCGATTACAAAGTTACTGAATTATTTTGCCGTGAGAGTGGCACAAAAGCCAATCATAGAAACCCCGTTGTACAATCGTAGA
>CAVHCL010000135.1:0-3765 GCA_963634425.1 Bacteroidaceae bacterium | reverse complement strand
CTATCCGCGCTCTGTTTTAGAGCGCGGACAGGGAGGGTATGGCTATTCGCTGAATAGTTACACACATACCTTTCGCAGTTAAAAAATGTTAAATATAACAAAAAGGGGGACGTGTAAGCCCCCTTTTGGGAAAATTCATCATGCGCGTACGTCGCTATGTCAAAAAAACTTCATACCTTTGCAAGCCGAATATGCAAAAAAGTGCGTATACAGGTGCAAAAACAAAGTAATATACATAAATTAATATATAAAAAATCAAACAATGCCTACAATTCAACAATTAGTCCGCAAAGGCCGTACAGTGTTGGAAGACAAGAGCAAGAGCCCGGCTCTGGACTGCTGTCCTCAGCGTCGTGGCGTATGTGTCCGTGTCTATACCACAACACCTAAAAAGCCTAATTCTGCGATGCGTAAAGTCGCTCGTGTACGTCTTACCAATTCCAAGGAAGTCAACAGCTACATCCCTGGAGAAGGACATAACCTACAGGAGCACAGTATTGTGCTCGTGCGTGGCGGTCGTGTAAAAGACCTTCCTGGTGTGCGCTACCACATCGTCCGTGGAACACTGGATACGGCAGGGGTGGCTAACAGGACACAACGCCGCAGCAAGTATGGAGCCAAGCGTCCTAAAGCAACTAAAAAGTAATCATTAACCAAGTTTTGGATTGTTCATATGGTTGAGTAAGTGTTCCGGAGGGAACATTGAAGAACTTTGAAGACAGCCCATCACAAACAAACAAACAAAACAAAATGCGTAAGGCTAAACCAAAAAAACGTGTGATACTTCCAGACCCAATATACGGTGATGTGAAGGTGTCCAAGTTCGTAAACCATCTGATGTATGATGGCAAGAAAAGCATCTCGTACGAGATTTTCTACAACGCACTTGAAATAGTGAAAGCAAAGTTGGCTAACGAGGAGAAAGATTCCCTCACAATATGGAAAGAGGCTCTTGACAAGATTACTCCTCAGGTGGAGGTGAAGAGCCGCCGTATCGGCGGAGCCACTTTCCAGGTGCCTACGGAGATACGTCCCGACAGGAAAGAAAGCGTGTCTATGAAGAACATGATTCTTTATGCCCGCAAACGCAGTGGGAAGACAATGGCTGACAAGCTGGCGGCAGAGATAATGGACGCATACAACGAACAGGGCGGTGCTTTCAAGCGCAAAGAAGACATGCATCGTATGGCGGAGGCTAATCGTGCGTTCGCACATTTCCGTTTCTAATTCCAACAGATAGACATTATGGCAAAGCAAGATCTTCACTTGACGCGTAACTTCGGCATTATGGCACACATTGATGCCGGAAAGACCACAACATCGGAGCGTATCCTTTTCTATACGGGAAAAACCCATAAGATAGGTGAGGTTCATGAGGGCGGTGCCACCATGGACTGGATGGAACAGGAACAAGAGCGCGGTATCACCATCACATCTGCTGCTACTACAGCGTACTGGAATTACAATGGCAACAAGTACAAGTTCAATTTGATAGATACCCCGGGACATGTCGATTTTACCGCAGAGGTAGAACGTTCTCTCCGTGTGCTTGACGGTGCAGTGGCTACTTACTGCGCTGTGGGAGGCGTGGAGCCCCAGTCGGAGACGGTATGGCGTCAGGCAGACAAATACAACGTTCCGCGTATGGGCTATGTCAACAAGATGGACCGTTCTGGTGCAGACTTCTTTGAGGTTGTGCGTCAGATGAAGGATGTTCTTGGTGCCAACCCTGTTGTCGTTGCTGTTCCCATTGGCGCAGAGGAGAACTTCAAGGGTATCGTTGACCTGATAAAAATGAAAGCCATTTACTGGCACGACGAGACTTTGGGTGCCGAGTATGATATCCAAGACATCCCCGCAGATATGAAGGACGAGTGCGACGAGTGGCGCGCAAAGCTCGTTGAACAGGCAGCCGAAGAGGATGACTCCCTTATGGAGAAGTTCTTTGAGAATCCGGACTCCATCACGGAGGAGGAAATCATAGCCGCCGTACGTAAGGGCACACTGTCGCTTAACCTCGTTCCCATGACTTGCGGTTCTTCTTTCAAGAACAAGGGAGTGCAGACCCTCCTTGACTATGTGTGTATGTTCTTGCCCTCGCCTTTGGACACACCCAATATTGTTGGTACTAATCCGGAGACTGGCGAGGAGGAAGACCGCCGCCCAAGCGAGGATGAGAAGACTGCGGCTCTTGCGTTCAAGATAGCGACAGACCCGTATGTGGGCCGCCTTACTTTCTTCCGTGTGTACTCCGGCAAGGTAGAGGCTGGTTCTTACATTTACAATGTGCGTTCGGGTAAGAAAGAGCGTGTGAGCCGCCTTTTCCAGATGCATTCAAACCATCAGAACCCAGTGGATGTTATCAGCGCAGGCGATATCGGCGCAGGTGTAGGTTTCAAGGATATACATACTGGCGACACTCTCTGCGATGAGGATTCTCCAATCGTGCTGGAGTCTATGGATTTCCCCGATCCCGTAATCGGTATCGCTGTGGAGCCCAAGACTCAAAAGGATTTGGACAAACTGTCCAACGGTTTGGCCAAACTGGCTGAGGAAGACCCGACATTTACCGTACGCACAGATGAGCAGAGCGGTCAGACTGTGATTTCCGGTATGGGAGAACTTCATTTGGACATCATCATTGACCGTCTGAAGAGAGAGTTCAAGGTTGAGTGCAATCAGGGCAAGCCGCAGGTAAACTACAAAGAGGCTATCACTGCTACGGTCAACCATCGTGAGGTGTACAAGAAGCAGTCTGGCGGACGTGGTAAGTTTGCCGACATCATTGTTAATGTTGGACCCGTTGACGAGGACTTCAAGGAGGGCGGACTTCAGTTCGTCAATTTGGTGACAGGCGGTAACATACCCAAGGAGTTTATCCCCTCTGTACAGAAAGGCTTTGAAGCTGCCATGAAGAACGGTATTCTCGGCGGATTCCCGATGGATAGCCTTAAAGTGGAACTCTTGGACGGTAGTTTCCATCCTGTGGATTCCGACCAGCTCTCATTTGAGCTCGCTGCCCAGATGGCATACAAGGCTTGTTGCGCCAAGGCCAAGCCTGTGCTGATGGAGCCCATCATGAAACTTGAGGTGGTTACACCAGAGGAAAGTATGGGTGACGTTATCGGAGACCTCAACAAGCGTCGTGGCCAGGTAGAAGGCATGGACACGACGCGTACTGGCGCTCGTTTGGTGAAGGCGATGGTTCCTTTGGCAGAGATGTTCGGATATGTCACGGCACTCCGCACTATCACGTCGGGACGTGCCACAAGCTCTATGACTTACGATCATCACGCACCCGTAAGTTCTGGTATAGCAAAGGCTGTACTTGAGGAAATGAAGGGACGTGTAGACCTCGTGTGACAGATATATTATTAAGGAAGGGCCGTCTGTAAGCGAATGACTCTTTATGGACGAAACCCTCCTTGCTTTTTGATAAACAATAAATTTAACGACAGAAAATGAGTCAGAAAATCAGAATTAAGCTGAAGTCCTACGACCACAATCTCGTGGACAAATCGGCAGAGAAAATCGTAAAGACAGTAAAGGTGACCGGTGCGATTGTAAGCGGTCCCATACCTCTTCCCACGCGCAAGAGAATTTTCACTGTAAACCGTTCAACCTTCGTCAACAAGAAGAGTAGAGAGCAGTTTGAGCTCAGTTCGTACAAGCGTCTTATAGATATCTACAGTTCTACAGAAAAGACTGTTGATGCGCTGATGAAACTTGAGCTTCCCAGCGGTGTGGAAGTGGAGATTAAGGTCT
>CAVHCL010000134.1:0-21026 GCA_963634425.1 Bacteroidaceae bacterium | reverse complement strand
GACATACAGTATGAAGGCAGGCAGTTCGTACAACTCCATCAAGGAAGCCGGAGCTACGGTGAAAAACTACCATTTGAGACTTGTGAAAATTGTCTCGCTGAAGATAAAGGATTGACCGCCGTATGGTGAGAGAGATTACAGAACATATAATGTAACGATGTGATGAACAAGAATTCAAAGATTTATATAGCAGGACACCGGGGGTTGGTGGGTTCTGCTATCTGGAATAACCTGTTTCGGCGAGGATACACAAATCTTGTCGGCAGGACTCACAAAGAACTTGACCTTACCGACCAATGTGCGGTAAAGAAGTTCTTTGACGATGAGAAACCAGATGCCGTGGTGTTGGCTGCAGCATTCGTCGGAGGCATCATGGCCAACTCGCTTTACCGTGCTGACTTCATGATGATGAACATGAAGATTCAGTGCAACGTCATCAGTGAGGCATACGCTCACGGCGTGGAGAAGCTGCTCTTCCTAGGCTCCACCTGCATCTATCCCAAGAATGCTCCGCAGCCTATGAAAGAGGACTGTCTGCTCACCAGTGAGTTGGAGTACACCAACGAGGAGTATGCCATTGCCAAGATAGCCGGACTGAAGATGTGCGAAAGCTACAACCTCCAATACGGCACAAACTATATTGCGGTGATGCCGACAAACCTGTATGGTCCCAACGACAACTTCCATCTGGAGAACAGTCACGTCATGCCTGCCATGATGCGCAAGGTGTATCTGTCCAAGCTTCTCGCCGAAGGCAACATGGACGCAGTGCGTAAGGACCTCTCAATCCGCCCTGTAGGTGCGAACGTCAAGGATGGCGACGGTATAAAGCGTTATGTGATTGACGGGGGGAGCGAAGAGTCGGAGATACTGAAGATACTTGCCTTCTACGGCATAGAACCTGACAAAGTTACACTTTGGGGCACAGGCAAACCTCTGCGTGAGTTCCTTTGGAGCGAGGATATGGCGGACGCTTCTGTGCACGTCTTGCTGAACGTCAATTTCAGCGACATCATAGGCATTGAGAAATATTCGTCTGTGCACTATGGCAACAAGGCCGACGGAGTGGTGGACCGCAACCACAGTACAGGTCGTGGTGGAGCAATACCTTCGCTTGGAGAAATCCGCAATTGCCACATCAATGTCGGCACAGGCAAGGAGCTCTCCATTAGGGAACTCTCCGAGATGGTGGCAAAGGCAGTCGGCTTTGCCGGAGTCGTTGAATTTGATGCCTCCAAGCCAGATGGCACTATGCGCAAACTCATAGATGTGAGCAAGCTCCACAGTCTTGGATGGATGCACAAGGTGGAGATAGAAGACGGAGTGCAGATGCTTTTCAAATGGTATCGAGAGAGTCTGAGAGGATAGAGAGTCTTGTTTTCCCGTCTGCCAAACAACGAATACTGATATATACAAATGTCATGTCAAAAAATATTGCACTTATAACCGGAGTCACAGGTCAGGACGGCAGTTATCTGTCGGAGTTCCTCCTAGCAAAAGGGTATGAAGTACACGGAATGATACGCCGTTCGTCTGTGGACTACCGCGAACGGATAGCTCATCTGGAGGGGAAACCCAATTTTCATCTCCACTATGCGGATATGGGCGACTCCATGTCTCTTGTGAAACTGATAGGCAAGGTACAACCCACAGAGATATACAATCTGGCGGCACAGAGCCACGTGCAGGTTAGTTTTGACGCACCCGAGTTTACCGCCGATGTGGATGCCGTGGGCGTGCTCCGCATACTTGAAGCCGTACGCACCAACCATCTGGAGAAGACCTGCCGCATCTATCAGGCTTCCACTTCCGAGCTTTACGGCAAGGTGGAGGAGGTGCCCCAGAACGAGAACACCCCTTTCCACCCGTATAGTCCGTATGCTATAGCGAAACTTTACGGCTATTGGATAATAAAGGAATACCGGGAAGCGTACGGAATGTTCTGTTGTTCGGGTATCCTTTTCAACCACGAGAGCGAGCGACGTGGAGAGACATTTGTGACACGTAAGATTACTCTTGCCGCCGCCCGCATTTCGCAAGGGAAACAAGACTGCGTATATCTTGGCAACCTCGACTCCCTTCGCGACTGGGGCTACGCCAAGGACTACGTGGAGTGCATGTGGCTCATCCTCCAAAACGACAAGCCGGAGGACTTTGTCATAGCCACCGGGGTGCAGCACACAGTACGCGAGTTTGCCACACTGGCGTTTCGCTGTGCCGGCATAGAAATACGCTGGGAGGGAGAAGGTATCGGAGAGAAAGGGATAAATGTGGCCAACGGGAAAACGGTGGTGGCTGTAAGCGAGGACTTCTATCGTCCTACAGACGTGGTGAACCTGTGGGGTGATCCAACCAAGGCTAAAACACAGTTGGGATGGAATCCTCAGACCACTTCCTTTGAGGAACTTGTCAAAATAATGGTGACACACGACATGCAGAAAGTGGCCGCCGACCATGTGGCAGGCGTAATGCGCACCAACCTTGCAGAGTTCCTTGAGAGGGGTGTCGTCAAATAGCCGTAACAGAAACCGCCCGTGCGTAGGATGCGGTTTTTGCTGTGAGTGCCCTCCAACATCATAGCCCTGAGGGCAGACTTGAATGTAAAATCACTAACGGGAAATGAACATTGTCAAGATAGACTCCTTGCAATCTCCTGAGTTGGATGTCTTCTGCAAGCTTACGGAGGCACAGTTGCGCAACCGTCTCGAACCCGAGAAGGGCATCTTTATAGCGGAGAGCCCCAAAGTGATAAAGGTGGCGATAGAAGCGGGCTATATCCCAGTCTCGTATCTTTGTGAAGAGAGACATATAGAGGGAGATGCCAGGGAGGTTCTTTCCATGAGTCCTCAGGACATCACAGTGTATACAGGGACACGCAGTGTGCTGGCGGGGCTTACCGGATACACACTTACCCGAGGGGTACTTTGCGCCATGCGCCGCCCTCTTCCGCAGAAGGTGGAGGACATTTGTGAGCACGCACACAGGATAGTGGTGCTGCACGGCGTGTCGGACACCACCAACATAGGAGCCGTGTTCCGTTCTGCGGCGGCTTTAGGGATAGATGCCGTGTTGCTGACAGAAGATTCGTGTGACCCTCTCAACCGCCGTGCCGTACGTGTCTCCATGGGTGGTGTGTTCTTGCTTCCTTGGACTTGGGTCCCCACTGGCAGGGAATGTTTCTCCGTTCTCCGCAGCATGGGGTTCACTACGGCATCCATGGCTCTCAGGGGCGACAATGTAGACATAGACTCCCCTGTGCTGAAGCAATGTCAGCGTCTTGCCATAGTGATGGGTACGGAGGGGGACGGACTGCCGCAGGAGTCAATAGACGCTGCCGACTATGTGGTACGCATACCCATGCACCACGGCGTAGACTCGCTCAACGTGGCGGCTGCCGCATCCGTTGCATTCTGGGAATTAGGCAAAGTTCCTGTCCAAACAATGAAACTACAAAACAACAATACCGTCAAATGAACACATCATCTACCACCTCAGTTCTTGTCACAGGAGCCAGCGGCTTCATAGGCAGTTTTATAGTTCAGGAAGGCTTAGATCGCGGCATGGATGTCTGGGCGGGAGTCCGCGGTACCAGTAGCCGCAGATATCTTGCGGACGAAAAGACTCGTTTCGCACAGCTCAACCTTGCCGACGAGACACGGTTAAAAGAACAGCTGCTGCAATACAAGCAGGAGATGGGGGGCAAAGGCTGGGACTACGTCGTGCATGCCGCTGGAGCCACCAAATGTCTGCGCGAGGAAGACTTCTTCCGTACCAACACGGACGGCACACGTCATTTGGTGGATGCATTGAGAGCCGCAAACATGATGCCCAAAAGATTTGTCTTCATCAGCAGCCTCAGTATCTTCGGTGCTGTCAGGGAGCAACCAGCGAGAACTCCCACCCCAGACAATCCGTGGATATACAGTCCAATACTCCTTACAGACACGCCGCGTCCCAATACGGCATACGGGAAGAGCAAACTTGAAGCGGAGAAATATCTGTCGGCACAGAACGACCTTCCGTTCACCATCCTCCGTCCCACTGGCGTGTACGGTCCCAGGGAGAGAGATTACTTCATGATGGCAAAAAGCATAGCCGGACATACAGACTTTGCCGTAGGGAACAAACCGCAGGAGATAACGTTCGTTTACGTGGCGGATGTGGTACAGGCAGTGTACAAGAGTATGCTGTCCCCCACGGCAGAGGGCAAGGCTTATTTCCTCAGCGACGGAGAGGTGTACGACAGCCGCACCTACAGCGACCTCCTGCAGAAGTATATGGGCAACCCATGGGTGCTGCACATCAAGGCTCCACTCGCCTTGCTGCGTGTGATATGCTGGGTCAGCGGACGCATCAGTGCCGTGACTGGTAAGATGAACGCGCTCAACGACGACAAGTACCACATTCTGCGTCAACGCAACTGGCAGTGTGACATAGAACCCGCCAGGCACGACTTCGGATACGACCCGCAATGGAAGCTGGAACGCGGCGTAAAGGCCAGCGTGGAGTGGTACAAAACCAACGGATGGCTGTAGGACAACGGCACAAAACACATAAGTGTGTGCAATCGTGTCCATTTAATGGAAAAAACGTTGTGCAAACGGTTGCGTATTGATGTAAAATATGTACATTTGTAATTCAGTTGCAAATATATTCGAAACAAGTAAAATTAAGAGATAAAGGATATATAGAAATGGCAGAAACAAGAAAAATCCACAGAGCTTTGGTGTCTGTCTTCCACAAGGACGGATTGGAAGAAATAATACGCGCCCTTCATTCAGAAGGCGTGGAGTTGCTGAGTACAGGTGGCACGCAGTCGTTCATAGAGTCGTTGGGCATTCCATGCGGCAAGGTGGAGGATACCACTGGTTATCCCAGTATTTTGGGCGGAAGAGTGAAGACTTTGCACCCTAAAGTTTTCGGCGGCATTCTCGGCCGTCGCGGCAACGAGGGCGACAGACAGCAGATGTCCCAGTACGACATACCTGCCATAGACTTGGTGATAGTGGATCTTTATCCGTTTGAGGACACTGTGGCGAGCGGTGCCGGCGAGGAGGATGTCATAGAGAAGATAGACATAGGCGGCATCAGCCTTATCCGTGCGGCGGCCAAGAATTTCCGCGATGTGGTGATAGTGCCTTCCAAGGCCGAGTACCAGTCTTTGGCGGACATCCTCGCAAAGCAGGGTGCGCAGACGGAGATGGAACAACGCAAATGGTTTGCCATGCGCGCGTTCGGGGTCAGCAGCCATTACGACACAGCCATCCACGGATGGTTTGACGGCAGTAGGGATTGATATTCTGCACAAAAACATAAAAACACAGGAGAAGCATGAAATTGTTTTCACTCACTAAGGAGATAGCCATGGATTTGGGCACAGCCAACACAATAATCATCACCGATGGCAAGATTGTGGTTGACGAGCCCAGCGTGGTGGCTTTGGACAGGCGTTCGGAGCAGATGATTGCCGTGGGCCAGAAAGCCAAGATGATGTACGAGAAGACGAATCCCAGTATTCAGACCATACGTCCGTTGCGTGACGGTGTCATAGCGGACTTTAACGCTTGCGAGCAGATGATACGCGGCTTTATAAAGATGGCACATTCCGGCAACCGCTTCTTCTCTCCTGCCATGAGAATGGTGATAGGCGTCCCCAGCGGCAGCACTGAGGTAGAACTTCGTGCCGTGCGCGACAGCGCTGAGCATGCCGGCGGTCGTGAGGTGTACCTTATCTACGAGCCCATGGCGGCAGCCATAGGCATAGGGCTTGACGTGCTGGCGCCCGAGGGCAACATGATAGTGGACATAGGCGGCGGCAGCACGGAGATAGCGGTCATCAGTCTCGGTGGTATTGTGGCGGACAAGAGTCTCCGTACCGCCGGAGACGACCTCACTACCGACATACAGGAACACATGAGCCGTCAGCACAACGTGAAGGTGAGCGAGCGTATGGCGGAGCGTATAAAGATAAACGTGGGTGCAGCTATCACAGATCTCGGTGAAGACGCACCAGAGGACTATGTGGTCCACGGCCCCAACCGCATCACTGCGATGCCTATGGAGGTGCCTGTATGTTATCAAGAGATAGCCCACTGTCTGGACAAGACCATAGCGAAGATAGAGACCGCCGTGCTGGGAGCGTTGGAGGAGACTCCGCCGGAGTTGTATGCCGACATTGTGAAGAGCGGAATCTGGCTCGCTGGAGGAGGCGCATTGCTCAGGGGGCTCGCCAAACGTCTCACCGACAAGATAAACATAGAGTTCCACGTGGCGGAAGACCCATTGCACAGTGTGGCAAAAGGTACTGGTGTGGCACTGAAGAACATACGCGAATTTTCTTTCTTGATGTGAGGCATTTTCGGAAAGACGCATATCATACAAAGTGGATTGGATAAGGAAACTTTCGGCACACATCCACTGGGTGGTCTTCATTCTGTTGGAGTCGCTCAGTGGGTTCATGCTGTTGAGGTTCAACAGTTACCAAGGCTCCGTATGGCTTACACAGGCAAATACCGTGGCTGGTATGATGGCGGAATGGGAGTCCAGAGTACTTAGGTTTCTTTATCTGTCTGTCGAAAACGACAATCTGGTAAAGGAGAACCTCGTCTTGCAGCACAACATCAAGGCGATGAGAGACGAGGTGGCGCGTCTTGCCAAAGATTCCACATATACTGAGAGGTTGCAGACTGAGCGTCTGTCTTGTCTTGACCTTGTCCCAGCCAAGGTGGTGTCCAACAGCGTGATGCAGAAGGACAACTTCCTCACTGTCAACGTAGGCAGTGCCGACGGCGTAGCTCCGGAGATGGGCGTGGTCAGCGGCACTGGAGTGGTGGGCATAGTCTGCAAGGTAACGCCCCACTATGCGCTTGTGATGTCCGTGCTCCACAGCAAAAGCAGCATCAGCGCAAGACTCCGCGGCACAGAGTACTTCGGCTATATGAAATGGGGGGGCGGCAGTCCGCTGTTGGCTTCCATGGACGGAGTCCCGAGGCATGCGCGTGTCAAGGTAGGCGACGCAGTGGAAACCAGCGGCTACAGCAGCGTGTTCCCTCCTGGCATATTCCTTGGCAGGGTGGCAAGGATAAGGGACAGCAAGGACGGACTGACGTATGCTCTGGACATACAGATGAGCACAGACATAGCCAAGACAGGCAGCGTGTGTGTGGTGAGGAATAAGGATAAAGCGGAAATCGACTCTTTGTACAACGGCAAATGAAAATTTCTTTCCTCATACGGGCGGTGCAGCTGTTGGCATTGTTTGCCGTGCAGACACTGGTGTTCAACCACATCCATTTCCACGGATACGGCACTCCCATTGTCTGCCCGGCTCTGTTGCTCTATATGCCCAAGAACACGTCGCGTACAGTGCTCCTTCTGTGGGCGTTCGCTATGGGGTTTCTTGCCGATTTGTTCACAGGCACTCCTGGGGTATGCAGCGGAGCCATGACGTTGACAGCCATGACGTGTCCTGCCTTGCTTGCCATGACTGGACCGCACGATGCAACCGATACCCTTGTCCCCACATACGGCAGCATGGGTGTGAGCTATCATGTGTTTTTTGTCATGTCGCTGCTTCTTGTCTTTCACGTGACGTATTTTGCGTTGGAGTTCTTCTCGTTTTTCAACATTGTGGACACCCTCCTGTATATGCTTGCCAGTTGGGCTTCGTCTGTGTTTGTGGTCTTGGCATTGGAGTGGCTGAGGTCCTGACGTTCCGGCGGATAACATTCTAAACACACACTGGGATATGGCGTCAAAGTACGAGTTGGAGAAGCGCAAGTATGTGCTGGGCGGAGTGGCCACAGGCATCGTACTCGTCTATCTGCTAAGGCTTTTCTTCCTGCAGGTGATGAGCGACGACTTCAAGCGTAACGCCGACTCCAACGCTTTCTTCAACCGCATCCAGTATCCGGCGCGCGGTGCCATCACCGACCGCAACGGCAAGCTGTTGGTGTACAACCAGCCAGCATACGATCTCATGGTGGTGATGGTGGAGCAGAAAGGCGTGGACACACTCGACCTCTGCGAGAGTCTCGGCATAGACACGGCGTGGTACTCGCGCAGGATGGCGGAGATTAAGGATGTGCGGCGCAATCCCGGTTACAGTCCCTACACACAGCAGCTCTTCATGAGCCAGCTCTCCACAGAGGAGTTCAGCAGGTTTCAGGAGAAATTGTTCTGTTTCCCGGGCTTCTACATACAGAAGCGCAGCATACGGCAGTACTCCTATCCGTACGCCGCCCACATCCTCGGGGATATAGGCGAGGTGGGAGTGCCAGACATAGAGGCCGACGACTACTACCGCAGCGGTGACTACATAGGCAAGCAGGGAGTGGAGAGGGCGTACGAGAAGTCTCTGCGTGGCGAGAAAGGTTTGGAGATACTCCTGCGCGACGCTCACGGACGCATAAAGGGACATTTCCAGGGCGGCAAGTTTGATGTGGCTCCCGTTCCGGGGAAGAACATCACACTCAGCATAGACGTAGACCTGCAGGCTCTGGGCGAACGGTTGATGAAAGGCAAGCTGGGAAGCATTGTGGCCATAGAGCCAGGCACTGGCGAGGTGCTGTGCCTGGTGTCCAGCCCATCGTACGATCCTCGTTTGATGGTGGGCAGACAGAGGGGTAAGAGCCACCGCCAGCTCAGTGCTGACCCTATGAAGCCCTTGCTCAACCGTGCCATCAGTGGGCGTTATCCGCCGGGCTCCACGTTCAAGACCTCGCAGGGGCTCACCTTCATTCAGGAGGGCATCGTTAATCCCACAGGCACTCTTTACCCATGCACGCACGGCTTCCATTTCGGCAGGCTCACGGTAGGATGCCACGGCCATTTCTCTCCGCTCTCTCTCGTCCCCGCCATAGCCACCTCGTGCAATGGATATTTCTGTTGGGGGCTCTACCATATGCTCTCTAACCGCAGCAAGTACGCCTCCGTGCAGGAGGCCATGACACGGTGGAAAGACTATATGGTGTCCATGGGCTTCGGATACCGTCTCGGTATAGACCTCCCTGGTGAGGACAGGGGCATGATACCAAACGCCGCGTATTACGACAAGGCGTACAGGAAATCGTGGAACGGAGTCACGGTCATCTCCATTGCCATAGGGCAGGGCGAGGTGGGGCTCACGCCGCTGCAGATAGCCAACCTTGGAGCCACCATAGCCAACAGAGGCTACTATGTGACGCCGCACGTGGTGAAGGAGGTACAGGGCGAGAGCCTCGACGATGCGTATACGAGCAAGCACTACACCATGGTGTCGCCGTCCAACTACGAGTATGTGGTGACCGGGATGCGCGCTGCTGTCACCGGCGGCACGTGTCGCTCCGCCAACAACACCATGTACGAGGTGTGCGGAAAGACGGGGACGGCGGAGAACCGCGGACACGACCATTCGGTGTTTATGGGTTTCGCTCCAAAGGACAACCCCAAGATAGCCATTGCCGTGTACGTGGAGAACGGAGGGTTCGGGGCGGTGTACGGAGTTCCCATAGGTGCGCTCATGATGGAGCAGTACATCAACGGCGGACTGTCGGAGACGAGTCGTCTCAAGGCGGAAGAGTTTGAGAACAGAAGCATAAACTATGGCGCAGAAGAAAGGTGACAGAAGGCAAGGGACATCCGTCTCCGTGGATTGGCTTACGGTGGTCATATACGTGGTGTTGATGGCCATGGGGTGGATGAGTGTCTGCGGAGCCTGCTACGACTTCGACCAGGCCGGTAACGTCCTCTCCCTCGGCACGCGCAGCGGCATGCAGTTGGTGTGGATAGGCACGTCCCTCCTTTTGGCTGGAGCCATACTCCTTACCGACGACATATTCTTCGAGACACTCTCGTACATCATCTACCTGGGGTTCGTGGTGTTGCTGCTGGTTACCCCATTCCTTGCCAAGGATATCAAGGGCTCCCTGTCGTGGATTAAGATAGGGTCGTTCAGCATCCAGCCGGCGGAGTTTGCCAAGTTCGCCACCGCACTATGCGTGTCCAAGGTGGTGAGCACGCATGGGTTCGATATGGGAAAGTGGCGCGACTTCCTGATATGTGCCTTCTTGATACTCCTCCCCATGGCTCTTATCGTCATGCAGAAGGAGACGGGCAGTGCACTCGTCTACAGCAGTTTCTTCCTTATGATGTACAGGGAAGGTATGCCGGGTAGTCTGCTCTTTTGCGCAGTCTCTGCCGTGGTGTACTTTGTGGTGGGGGTGCGCTTCGCCGACGAACCGTTGTGGGGCATTGCCGGGGTAAGTCTCGGCGAGACGGCGGCACTGGCACTCGTTGAATGTTTCACACTGGGCATGCTGAGGGTGTACACTGCACTGCGCACTGCGCTTTGGCGGCTGACAGCTGTGGCGTTTGGCACGATGGGCGTATCCGTGGTATTCGCCAAATACGTCATACCGTGCGACATTTCATGGGTCTTCTGGGCGGTGTGTTTCGGCACGGTGGTGTACCTCCTGTACATATCGCTTAGGGACAGGGTGGCGCGTTATTTCTACGTAGGTGTTTTCGCGGCAGGCAGTCTCGCTTTCTATTATTCTACCAACTTCGTGATGGATAACGTGCTCCAGGAGCATCAGCGCACACGTGTGCAGGTGTTGCTCGGGCTCAAGGACGACCCGCGCGGCGCAGGCTACAACGTAATACAGGCCAAGATAGCCATAGGCTCCGGAGGACTGGAGGGGAAAGGCTTTCTTAACGGCACGCAAACCAAGCTCAAGTACGTCCCCGAGCAGGACACGGACTTCATCTTCTGCACAGTGGGCGAGGAAGAGGGCTTCCTGGGTTGCTCTGTGGTGCTGGGGCTGTTCCTCGCCCTCATGCTCCGCCTCATATACCTTGCCGAGCGGCAGAGCTACACGTTCGGGCGGGTGTTCGGCTATTGCGTTATGGGCGTGTTCCTCTTCCATGTGTTTGTCAACGTGGGTATGGTGTTGGGGTTGACACCAGTGATAGGCATCCCGCTCCCGTTTTTCAGTTACGGGGGGTCATCGCTGTGGAGCTTCACCATACTCCTTTTCATTTTCCTCCGCATAGATGCGGGCAGGAAGAGGAGCTGACCACCGCACAATATTTCGTTGTCACTGTTTCTCTGCGCCCGTCACCACGGATGTGGGCTTTCCTCCCTCCACGTAGGGCCAGCCTTTGCGGTCCCACCGTATGCGCGACATTAGCAGGAAGCGGTCTTGCGGCTTTTCGCTGTCGCGCACGTGGCAGTGGTAAAATATGTAGTCGTTGCCGTCGTGGGCGCGGAATATCTCGCCGCAATGTCCCGGACCGAAGAAGTTGTCTCCTTTGTCGCTCCACAGCACCGGCGTGGCGTTGCCCTCTGTCATGGGCAGTCCGTCACGATCCTTGAACGTGCCGTCCAGCCGTTTGCTCCTTCCCACGCGCAGATTGTATGTATGGTTGCCGTAGAAGCCCGAGCTGACGAACAGGTACCAATATCTTTTCCTGCGGTGGAGGTATGCGCCCTCGAAGACTTTGCTACGGTCGGGGTTCTCCTTCACGGTCATCCCTGCCACGTGTACATATTCCGCCCCATTCTTCAGGGACAGCCCGTCGGAGGCAAGCTCCACGCGGTGTATGCCTCCCACCGAGCCGAAGAACAGCCACACCTTCCCTGTCTTGGGGTCTGTCACCACTTCCGGGTCTATGGTGTCGTCTATGCCTGTCTCCTTTCCTCTTGTGATGATGCCTTTCATCTCAAACCGTCCTGGCTCCGTCTCTTGCAGCACTCCTATGCTGCTGTCCTCAGCCTTGTTGTAGAGCGTGATGTACATGTTGCGTTTCCCGCCCACGGTGGCCACGTCCGGTGCCCAGAAATGATGGGACACTTTCCTCATTCTCTCCCACGATTCTTCGTTTACTGGTGCGGTGTCGGACATCTCCCAGTGGAAGAGGTCGTCGCTCACGATGCAGCGTTTGGGGTTGGTGCAGACGCTGTAGTAGCGGCCGTCGTCGGCTTTCCATACGGTGGGGTCGGGCCAGTTGTGGTTCCACACGGGGTTCTTTGTCACTTGCGCCGCCGTCGGCACTCCAGCCGCTGCGAGCAGCAGGCACGCCGCGGCAAATATTTTCTTCGTCATACGGTTTGTATTGTCGTTTCTTCAGAATAAGTCTTTCACCAGATGGGCGAACTCGTGGTTCTTCATTCCCCACTTGGGGGCTATCACCAATTCCGGAGGGCTTTGGCTCACGAAACGGTCAAGCACTACGGAATGCGGGATGTGTTCTACGTATTCCCTTACCAGGGAGGCGTACTCATGTGCCGAGGGCGTTGGCCACGGGCGTGCGGCGTATTCCTGCGCCATGCGTGTCCCCCTTATGATTTGCAGTTGGTGGAGCTTCAGCGTAGTGAGCGGCAGTCTGCCTATCTCGCAGGCCTGGTTCATCAACTCTTGACGGCTCTCCCACGGAAAACCGAGTATCATGTGCGCCCCCACACGTATTCCGCGCTCTGCTGTGCGGCGCACGGCATCCTGTGATGCGGCGAAGTCGTGCCCCCTGTTTATGCGTCTGAGGGTCTCGTCCGACGCACTTTCCACCCCATACTCCACCAACAGGAACGTGCGGCTGTTGAGATTCTCCAGATAGTCGAGCAGTCCTTCGGGCATACAGTCGGGACGCGTGCCTATCACCAGCCCCTCCACGCCGTCCACGGACAACGCCTCCTCGTACAGCGACTTCAGCCGTTCCGTGTCTCCGTAAGTGTTGGTGTACGTCTGGAAGTACGCCAGATATTTCATGTGTGGATATTTGCGCGCGAAGAAAGCTTTGCCTTCCTCCAGCTGTGTGGACACCGACTTGCCGGGGCGGCAATAGGCAGGGCTGAACGTCCGGTTGGAGCAGAACGTGCATCCGCCAGTGCCGAGAGTGCCGTCCCTGTTGGGGCAGGTGAGACCCGCGTCCACACTTATCTTCTGCACCTTGCAGCCCATCTCCCCTTGGAGCCATGTGCCGAAATCCCTGAATGTCATTTGCCGTAAAAAATATGTGCGCCCTGTTGTCCCGAGCCGCAAAATTACAAAAAAACGGCAAACAAACGGTTTTTCGCTTTCCGCTTTTCCCATAATGTCGTAACTTTGCCCTCAGATACACACATAAATGCGTTAACACGATGAATCGTTTTATCATCTTATTGCTTTCCCTCTTCTGCGGCACGGTGTCACACATCGCCGCTGGGGAGCTTTCTCTGAAAGATCTGTGCAACGGAGTATACAATGCCAAACGCATCTACGGCGTCACGCCGTTGCAGGACGGCGAGAGCTATTGCCGCCTCAGCGAGGACAAGAAGCAGGTGCTCAAGTTCAGCTTCCGCACAGGCGAGCAGACAGGAGTCCTCTTTGATGTGGACAACGTGAAAGGGCATCTCAAACTGTCGTCCGTGGACGGATATGTCTTGAGCCCCGACGAGTCGCATATGCTCATACAGACCGAGACGCACAGCATATACAGGCGCAGCCACACGGCGGTGTACTACATATACAACGTCAAGAACCGCACCCTCGCGCCCCTCAGCGACGGAGGTCCGCAGGAAGTGCCGCTGTGGAGCAGGGACGGCAACATGGTGGCGTTCGTCCGCGATGGCAACCTCTTCCTGGTGAAACTGCTCTTCAACAACAGCGAGAGCCAGATAACAAAAGACGGCAAGTTCAACGAGGTGATAAACGGGAAACCCGACTGGGTGAACGAGGAGGAGTTCTACACAGACCGTTCGTTCGACTTCAACGAGGACAACACCATGCTGGCGTGGATAAGGTACGACGAGACGGCGGTGCCCGAGTTCTCCTTCCCTCTGTACAAGGGTTTGGTACCCGAAAAGGAGGATTATGCGGCATATCCGGGAGGGTACAGCTACAAATACCCCATAGCGGGAGCAACCAACAGCACGGTCACGGTACACAGTTTCGACATCAAGAGCAGAGTGATACGCAAGATGCAGCTACCTCTTGACAAAGACGGTTACGTGCCGCGCTTGCAGTTCACGGACAATCCGGAGAAACTGCTCGTGCTTACGCAGAACAGACACCAAAACAGGCTTGACATCTACGTGGCTAACCCGAGAAGCTCTGAGTGCCGTCTGATTGTGCGCGACGAGACTGAGCGTTACATCACGGGAGAAACCTACAAGAACCTCTCGCTGCACCCAGGAGGCTTCGTACTCATGAGCGAGCGCGACGGATACAACCACCTTTATCTTTACGACTTCAACGGCACACTGAAACGGCAACTCACCAAAGGTCAGTTCGTGGTGACGGACTATTACGGTTACGACACCAAGACGGGAACAGTCTACTACGGCAGCAATCAGGAAAGCCCTTTGCGCCGCGCCGTGTACAAGAGTGACATAAAGGGAAAGGTTACAAAACTGAGTGCTGCTGTCGGCACCAACACTGCCGTGTGGAGCCGCAACCTGAAGTACTTCATGAACGTGTACAGTTCTGCCAGCACACCGCCCGTCACGTCGCTCTGCGATGCCAATGGCAAGACGCTGAAAGTGCTGGAGGACAACAGCGCGCTGAAGGAGAAACTATCGGACAAGGGACTTGGAAGCAGGGAGTTCTTCACATTCAAGACACAAGACGGGGTGGAGCTGAACGGCTATATGGTGAAGCCGGCAGACTTTGACGCTTCCCGACGTTATCCGGTCGTCATGTTCCAGTATGGCGGTCCGGGCAGCCAACAAGTTCTGGACAGCTGGTATATAGGCAATATGGGCGGCACTCTCTACGAACAATACCTTTGTCAAAAGGGCTTCATCTGCGTATGTGTGGACGGACGAGGTACCGGCGGACGGGGACGAGAGTTTGAGCAGTGCACCTATCTGCGTCTCGGACAACTTGAGAGCCACGACCAAGTGGAGACTGCCATCTACCTTGGCTCCCTGCCGTACGTGGACAAGGCTCACATAGGCATCTGGGGATGGAGTTACGGCGGATTCAATACGCTGATGAGCATGAGCGAGGGCAGGGCGGTGTTTTATGCGGGAGTGGCAGTGGCTCCGCCCACCAGCTGGAGGTATTATGATAGCGTATATACCGAACGCTTCATGCGCACCCCGGGAGAGAACGGAGCAGGATACGACGTGTCACCCGTCAGTCTCGCCTCCCAGTTGAGCGGACATCTGCTTATCTGTCACGGACTTGCAGACGACAATGTGCATTTCCGCAATGTGGCGGAGTACACGGAAGCTCTCGTGCAGGCCGACAAAGACTTCAGGCAACTGACGTACACCAACCGCAACCACAACATCAGTGGGGGCAACACACGGCATCATCTCTTCCGGCAGATAACGCAGCATTTCCAGGAATATATCAGATAGAGACCGGAGACCGCTCTCAGCGCACAACGCTTTCAGCCCGAGATGTCGGCTTCACATTTATTCCTTGTTCTTCAGAATCTTGATGGTCAGTTGAATCTGCTGCTCTGGGTGTGCCATCAGCGTTTATCTTACTGATACGGCATTCAAAGATGTCTGTCCAGCCCGTTTCCAAAAGGGTAGAGCTGTCGTTTCATAGCCCTCACGGGGATATAGTCACTTCCTTTCCTTGATGTCTGTGGCCTCTATAACGTTGATGGCGTAGTCGCCGAGTTTCTCGCACTCGCTGATGATGTCCATATAGAAGACACCTGTCTGGTAGTCGTAGAGTTTGTTGTTGATGTCGACCACGTTTTGGTTCTTCAGCTGGGTGCGGTAGTTGTTAATTTCGTGTTCCGTATTGTAGTTCAGGTTCAAGTCCATGTACTTGTATTCGCCCTGTTCCACCACAGCCCCCATCTCTTTCAGAGCTTCTGAGACAAGTCCCATCATGCTGTGTATGTGTTGGTACTGAGCCTCTGTGAAGTCTTCGTTGGAATACTGGCGTTTGCGGTTCATGGTACGTGCGAGGTTGTAACAGCTGTCCCCTATGCTTTCCAGTTCCGAGCACACGCGCATCATGTGCTGGATTTCCTGTTTAGACTCCACGCTAAGCCGTCCCTCGCTCACCTTGGCAAGATAGTCCGCTATCTCCACCTCCATGCGGTCTGTTATGCTCTCGTATTTCTCTATGCGCGAATACAGTTTGTTGAAGTCCTCGCCCTTGGTGGTGGTCAGCAGGCTGTGTGTCATGTTAAACATCTTGACGCATCTCTCCACGAAGACGTTTATCTCCTTCTTGGCCTCCAGAATGGAAAGTTCGGCAGTGGAGAGCAGTCCTCCGCTGATGAACTTCAGTCTCATGTCCTCGTCCTCCGTCGCCCCCGTACGTTGTGGTATAAGCCAGCATACGACTTTTTCCATAGGCTTGATAAACCATATCAAGATTAACACGTTGCACACGTTGAACGAGGTGTGGAAAGCCGCTAAAGCCGCATTGAGCGTGACCACGTCCTGCGACCGCGCATGAAGGTCGCACCCCACCATCCCACAGACAAACTGCAAGAAATAACGGTAGATGCACAGCACCCATATCACTCCGAAAAGGTTGAATATGAGGTGGGCGCAAGCTGCCCGGCGAGCTTGTGTGCTGGCTCCCAGCGCCACTATGTTGGAAGTGATGGTGGTGCCCACGTTCTCGCCCATCACCAGGGCTATACCCATGTCTATGGGCAAGGCGCCCGTGGAGCAGAGTGTCATGGTGATGGCCATGATGGCGGCGGAGCTTTGCACGGCACACGTGAGGATGCCGCCTATGAAAAGAAACAGGAAATAACTTCCGTACCCCCATCCGCTAAGGCTGGAAAGGAAATTGAGAACCCCGGCGTCTTGCCCCAAGTTCATCTCGTCGGCGTTCATCCTCAGCGTAGTGAGCCCGAGCAGCATAAGGGACAGTCCCATGATGAACTCGCCCAAATTGATGTTCTTCTTGGTGTAGATGAGCGCAATGGCTATTATTATGCACGTGTACACCATCAAACGCATATCGAAACTGCCTCCGAGCACCATTATCCATGCCGTGGCGGTGGTGCCTATGTTTGCGCCCATGATGACGCTGATGGCCTGCGAAAGGGTAAGCAGACCCGCGCTGACAAAACTTACTGTCATCACGGTGGTGGCGGTGGAAGACTGTACGGACATGGTGATGAACGTACCGGTGAGAAGTCCGGTGAACCGGTTTGTGGTCATTGTCCCCAAGATGTTCCTCAACTTGCTGCCTGCCATTTTCTGCAGTCCCTCGCTCATTACCTTCATGCCGTACATCAGCAGGGCTACAGACCCGAATAGGATAAGAAATTTCATGTGCGTTTTATTCTTGTTGGTTGTTTTTGTTTGCCTGTGAACGAAAAAAGTCAGTGTTGTCCGACAACGCTGACTTTACATATACTATTACCGTTATATTTTGCTGTTATATTCTGTGGAGAGTCTGTTGGTGAGGGCTACAAACTGTTGCACGCTCAACTGCTCGGGTCTCATGTTGAAAACTTCGTCCGAAAGCAACTCCTTATGGTCGGGAGCCACGCCACCGCCCTGTACACTAACGGAGTCGAGCCAGGACAACAGTGGCTTGATGTTGTTCCGCAGGGTCTTCCGCCTCTGGTTGAATGTGGTTTTCACCACACGGTGGAAGAGGGACTCGTCGCATCCTATCTCCCTTGTGGCGTTGCGTGTCATGCGTATCACGGCACTCTTCACCTTTGGAGGCGGATTGAAGGCGTTTTCGTGCACTGTAAACAAATATTCCACATCGTACCACGCCTGTATCAGCACGCTCAGTATGCCGTACGACTTGCAGGAAGGCTGTGCGGTGATGCGTTCTGCCACCTCTTTCTGTATCATGCCCGTACAGCAAGGTATCAAGTCCTTGTTGTCCAGCATTTTGAAAAATATCTGGCTGCTGATGTTGTAAGGGTAGTTGCCCGTGAGCACAAACGGTCGCCCCCCGAAGGTCTTTTCCAGATGCATCTTCAGAAAGTCGTCTTCTATGATGTTGTCCTCAAACTCCGGGTAAGCCGTGCGCAGATAAGCCACCGACTCGTCGTCCACCTCAACTACTTTGAGCAATCTCTCCTTTGGCATGAGAAACCTGGTTAAGACTCCCATTCCCGGACCTACCTCCAAAACAGGAATTTCCGGACAAGCATCCACCGTGTCCGCTATGTCTTGGGCAATGTGCAAATCTTTCAAAAAGTGCTGCCCAAGAGATTTTTTAGGCCTTACGTTTCTCACGCTTGTGTTTTTATTGTTATTTTTGCAGTGCAAAGATATGAAAAATCCTGAAAAAAAGATTTGTTCGGACAAGAAAAAAACAGCCGCCGCCAGTGTAGCCCTGCGCATTTTGAGGACTTCCATGCCGTTTCTTTTGGCTGTGGCCATACTGTGGTGGATGTACCGCGGATTTGACTGGGACGAGGTGCGGGAGCAGGTTTTCTGCGGTATGTCGTGGAAATGGATGTTGCTCAGTTTCCCTTTCGGCATCATGGCGCAGGTGTTCCGTGCCATGCGTTGGCGGCAGCAGCTGAAGCCGTTGGGCGAGCGGCCGCGTCTGCAGACGTGCGTCAATGCCGTCTTCATCAGTTACGCAAGCAGTCTGTTGATACCTCGTATAGGGGAGGTTCTGCGTTGCGGCATATTGAAGAGGTACGAAGGTGTCAACTTCAGCCGTTCGGTGGGTACGGTGGTGACAGAACGTCTCGTGGACTCGCTGATAATACTTGCGCTCTCGTTGGTCACCTTTGTGGTACAGATACCTGTCTTCGTGGCGTTCTTCAGGCGCACGGGCATCAGCATGGAGGGTTTCCTCCGCTCGTTCTCTCTTGCCGGCTATTTTGTGACGGCCGTGTGTACGGCACTTGTGCTGCTGGCATTCTGGAGGATGTTCCGCCGTCTGGGGGTGTTTGCCAAGGTCAAGACAATACTTACCGACGTGTACGATGGACTCGTCTCAGTCCGCAAGGTGGAAAGCCCTGCGCTGTACCTCATATACAGCATGTCTATATGGGTTTGTTACTATTTGCATTTCTACCTCACTTTCCATTGTTTCTCCTTCACGGAGACATTAGGGGCGATGGCTGCCCTCGTGGCGTTTGTGACAGGAACGTTTGCGGTACTTGTCCCCACTCCCAACGGGGCGGGTCCGTGGCACTTTGTGGTGAAGACCGTGCTGGCGCTTTATGGAGTGGGGCAGGCTCCCGCCGCATTGTTCGCCCTTACGGTGCATACGCTCCAGACATTGCTTGTGGCGTTGCTCGGCGGTTATGCCATGGTGGCTCTCGCATTCACCAAACGCACCACCTCCTCCGGCGAAGATGCCAATGAGACGGCTCCGTGAGCCAGCAGGAACTCCTTGTCCCTAAATCCCCAAAGCACGGAGATGACTGGCACCCCGGCGTTGTTTGCAGTCTCTATGTCCACGTCCGAGTCTCCCACGTATATCGCTTCCCCGCATTCCACGCCAAGAGCGGAAAGCGCCAACCGCAGCATGTCCGGAGCCGGTTTCCTCCTCACTCCTTTTCTCTCGCCTATGGCAATGTCTACCGCACCGTCCGCGAAGAACATGGAAAACAGCTCGTCCACGCCCGCCTGCAATTTGTTGCTGACTATGGCTATGCGGTATCCTTGTTTGTGCAACGTGTCCAACATCTCGTTTACGTGCGGATAAAGACAAGTGTTGTCCTTGCAATGTTTCACATAATGGCCGCGGAAGAGGTCAAGACAGCGTGACTTCGCTTCGCTGCAAGTCCCTTCGGGCACGGCGCGTTCTATAAGTTTTTCCACGCCGTTTCCCACGAAACGCCGTACCTCGTCCTTGGTGCGCACAGGCATCCCCGACTGCTCCAGAGCGAAGTTGGTGCTGTTGGTGAGGTCTGTAAGGGTATCCGTAAGAGTCCCGTCCAAATCGAATACCACCGCTTTTGTTTCCGATGTCATATCCTCTGCTCCTATATTCGTGTTTCAAATGCAAAGGTACGGCTTTCTTCCATTCCGTGCAAGGAGGGTTCTAAATTTCACAAGTCTATTTTATGTTTTTATAATACATTGAGTATCAATGCAGATATAAATATGTTGATTTTGCAAGAAACAAAACAGAAACAAAATATCAAAGAAACAACATTTTCGTATTTTCCTTGTTTCCTATTGTTTCTTTGGTTGCTGTTGGTTGCACACGCTTATCTGCGGTATATTTCTCCCTCATATCAAACGCTTGGAACACTCCTTTGGTCATTTCCATGCTGCCGTGTTTTTCAGGTTCACGTCAAGCTTGCCGTACCTGTGGTACACTGTTACTGGCTGCGTGTCCTTGTCTTTGTCCTCCTTCCTGAAGATGTAATAGCGTATGCCGTCGTTGTAGAACGCTATTTGGTCGTTGATCTTCACTTTGTACGGAAGAGCCACTGCCTTCATGTTGGGGCAACGGTAGAACATATCAAAGCAGAACGTGTTTTTCTTCGTGCTGCAAGCTATGTAATACTGTCCGTCAGCCTCCGACAACCGGTGTCCCTTGAAACGTTTCATGTTCTTTGAGTTCAACCGCCGCTTGTCCTTGCCAGTCAGAGGAGACGAGAAATCGACGACATTTCCCTTCTTGAAATCTATGGTGTCTTTCTCCTCCTTGCCGAATATTATATATAGGGGTTCAATTGTAGCCCAGTCGCCGTATGCGTATCCGCTTCTTACGCCACTGCCGTTTACAGACCCGTAATGTATGGCCTCTTCCGGGTATGGACTGGAATGATAACGTGTTGACATAAACATTGCCACCACACATTCCTTTTCCGCATCCAATATCTGATAGGGTGTGTCGTCATTCACGAACCCCGAATTCCTGAGGTCAAGGTTCTCCAGCTTCCCTCCCTCGTCGCCGTAGCCGCCCATCTGCCTGAGGGTGCGTATGTCGGCGGAGTTCAGTTTGCCTGACACCACAAGGCTTCGGCACGTGTCCTTCTGCGCATCCGTCAACAGTGCGGACAATGTGCCTGGAGTCTTCACGTTCACCGTTATTATAGCATGCGATTTGTTAATGCACAAAAATAATATTGTCAGTAGTAGATTCACAGTTTTTGTCATGTCAGTGTGTGTTTAAAAATTCAGATAGTGTACGCTTTTATGT
>CAVHCL010000133.1:3300-18163 GCA_963634425.1 Bacteroidaceae bacterium | reverse complement strand
TCTATGCAGAATGCTACGAAGAGGGCTATGTCTTTTTCTTGTTTGCTCATCGTTTATCTCCTTTCTATGGCTCTGCCGCACATGCATCTTGATGCAAAAATAACGAATTTTAAGCACAATAGTGTATAATCTGCAATAATTGTTCTACCTACACCTTGTTTTTATGTTTAGCCATCGCAAGTGGTCAGAGGCTTTTTTGCTCCTCTGTTCCACCACCATGCTGCGGACCAACACATCCTCCAGAGGACGGTCGTTGTCGTCAGTATTTTTCATCATGATAGCTTTCACTGTCTCCATGCCTTCTATAACTTCGCCGAACACCGTATACTGGCCGTCAAGATGCGGAGTCCCCCCGTTCGTCATATAGTCGTCCGCCATCTGCGAAGTTAGTTCTATCCCCTTTTCCTTCAGCATGGCACGTACCTTTCTGATGTCTGCGGGCGACTGTTTCTTTCCGTAGACAATATAAAACTGCGAACCGCTACTCTCCTGCCCAGGGTTCAACTCGTCCGGTTCCCTGGCGGCGGCCAGAGCGCCTCTCCAATGATAGAGATACGGCAAACAGAATTCAGGAGGAATGGCATAACCCACCTTGCCATCGCCGAGAAGCTCACCCGGTTTGGCATTGCGGGAAGTGGGGTCTCCGCCTTGTATCATGAAGTCCGGTATGACACGGTGAAACAGCGTGGAGTCATAGAAGCCTTCCGATACGAGACGCAGGAAATTGTCGCGGTGCAGCGGTGTGTCATCTGAGAGAGCCACTCGAATATTGCCCTCGGAGGTCTCTATCATGACTACACTGCGTTTTTCCTTCTTCTTGGCGGAAAGGGTGAATGTGGACAAACACAAAAACACCGCCAAACACAAAAACACTTTCCTATTCATGCCAAACACATTAAATCTGCCGCAAAGATAAGGAAAATTTCCCCACTTCCAAATCCGCAGCATAGAAAAATCGCAAATATCGTATTATTTGCACTCAAACACCCTGCAAATAAGACGTTTTCACACCGTACGCTAACGTCAGACACGACAAAGACAAAGGACAGAACGATTTATTTATATCACAACACAAATTATTTATATCACAACACAAAAAAATGTTTGGGGAAATTGTGGGGAATTGTGGGGAATTTCATAACTTTGCACCCGAGAAGGATGTTAGATAGGTACACGAGGTGAGATTTACCGGCAACATAGATGCAAAGGTTGACGAAAAAGGGCGTGTTTTCGTCCCGAGCAGCTTCCGCAAGATATTGCAAAAGGAAGACGTGCAAGGGCTGATTATGAGGCGCGACATTTTCCAAGACTGTTTGGTTCTTTACCCCCAAGAGGTGTGGGACGAGCAAGTGGATGCCATCACCGCAAGGACAAACATGTTCGACCGCAACGGAAGAAACGCATTGCGGTGGTTCGTGGCGGGAGCCGAAGCCGTGACATTGGACAGCGGCGGCCGTATGCTCATCCCGAAGAGGTACCTGGAAGAGACAGGCATACAGAACGATGTGCGCTTCGTAGGCGTAGATGACACAATAGAAGTTTGGAGCAAGCAAAAGGCTGAAGCCTTCAACTGTCAAGGCAAGGAAATGGCAGCAAGCCTGGAGCTCCTCATGTGCGGCACGGACAACGACGCGCCTACGCTATAAGCATCATGGACTGCGAAAGGTATCATATCCCCGTACTCTTGAAAGAGACCGTAGACGGACTTGACATCAAGCCCGACGGCGTATATGCCGACCTCACATTTGGCGGCGGCGGACACGGCAGGGAAATACTCGGCAGACTGGGAGACAAAGGACACCTCTTCTGCTTCGACCAGGATATGGATGCGGCTGAAAGAGCCTTGGACGACAGCCGGTGCCAGTTTGTGCGCAGCAACTTCAAATACCTGAAAAACTGGATGCAGTATTACGAAGTGGAACATCTTGACGGCATACTTGCCGACTTGGGTGTCAGCAGCCACCATCTGGACGCAGGAGAAAGGGGGTTCAGTTTCAGGCACGACGCTCCGTTGGATATGAGGATGAACCAGAAAGCGAAACTGTCTGCCAAGACGATAGTGGAAGAATACCCCGAAGACAAACTGGCTGACGTGTTCTATCTCTATGGGGAACTCAAAAACAGCCGCCGCATAGCCGCCGCCATAGTGAAGGCGCGAAACAAGCAGGACATAAACACCACAGGGCAGTTGGCGGAACTGCTGAGGCCGATGGCGGGTCCCGACAGGGAGAAAAAAGATTTGGCGAGGGTGTTCCAAGCCTTGAGGATAGAGGTCAACGGCGAGATGGATGCTTTGAGGAGAATGCTCAGGGCTGCCACGGAGATGTTGGGCAAAGGGGGACGGTTGTCCATACTCACGTACCACTCTCTGGAAGACCGCATGGTGAAAAACATGATAAAGGCCGGCAACGTGGAAGGCAACCGCAAGACCGACATCTTCGGAAGGGCAAGCATTCCTTTCAGAGCCGTAAACAAGAGCGTGACCGTTCCGTCGGCAGAAGAACAACTTATGAACCCGAGAAGCAGGTCGGCGAAACTCCGTGTTGCGGAGAAGGTTTGAGGGCAAGTAGGTAGGCACATATACCTACCAACCATAATGTAGACGAAAACGAACATGAAAGAGGCAAACCACACAAATGCAGACGCACCCGTGAGCGAAACGTTCCACGATGCCCAGGCAGACACCACGTCCGTCTGTACGCCCGAGACGAAACCGAACGCCTCTGACACGAGCAAGGACGACAACTTGTCAATCCCGAAAGCCTTGAAAAGGTTGGTGGAGAATCTTGAGATTGACGGAACGTGGTTGAGAAGACAGCTGGGCGTTCTCGCCATCCTGTTGTCGGGCGTGATAGTGTACATCACCAACGGATACCAAGCTCAACATGAGCTGTTGGAAGAAGTAAGTCTTAAGGAGGCCCTCCTTGACGAGAAATACAAATGTCTGACACGCAAAAGCGAACTCACACAGAAAAGCCGTCAAAGCCAAATAGAGAAAAGGCTGAGAGCCTTGGGCGACAGCACGCTTTCTCCAAGCAAAGAGCCTCTGTTCAAAATAACGAAAGACAACAATTGACGTATGAAAGCCGACAAGAACAATTCCATAGGTCGCTACAAGATACTTCTGGCACTGACAGTGGTGGCAGGGTTGTATGTTTTCGGGAAAGCCGTACGTACCATGCTTCCGCCATACAGCGACTATTTCGAAGAGGTTGGCAAAAGATATGTCAAGGAAAACAAAAGCAAAGAAGGCGTCAGAGGCAACATCTTGGACTGCAACGGCAACATTCTCTCCAGTTCCATACCCGAGTACCAACTGCGCATCGACTTCTGCGTGACAGACCCGAACAGTGACTCCAAAGCAAGGACGGAACGCTTCAGAGACTCCGTCTTCAATCATTGTCTGGACAGCATAGCCAACGGCCTTGCGAATATATTCCCCGACTACGACGCCAAATGGTTCCGGCAAAGACTGCTACAGGGCAAGAAGTCGAAAAGGTTCTCCTGGAGAATATACCCCAAAAACGCATCGTATATACAATACACCCAATGCAAAAAACTGCCGCTGCTTAGGGAAGGCAAGTTTAAAGGCGGATTTCACGGTGACATGATACCACAACGTGTGAAGCCATACGGGCGGCTGGCGGCAAGAACCATCGGAGATATGGCCAAAGACACGGACACGGCAAGATACGGACTTGAACAGAGTTTCGACACTATTCTAAGAGGCAAGCCGGGTGTGGGGCACGTGTCTTTCGTGCGCAACGTACGGGTGGAGTTTGAAGACCAGGCGCCGATAGACGGGCACGACCTAATGACCACCTTGGACATCAACCTGCAGGACTTCGCAGACCGTACGCTCCGCAATAAACTACGTGAGCCCGAAGTGAACGGAGACTTGGGCATAGTCGTGGTAATGGAGGTGAAAACCGGGGACGTGAAAGCCTTGGTAAATCTCAAGAAGTGCAGCGACGGAGAATACTACGACATCAAGAACCATGCGATCAGCGACCTTTACGAACCAGGGTCCACGTTCAAGACAGGAAGTATAATGGTGGCTCTGGAGGACGGCTACATCACCAAGGACACGCGCGTGGACACCGGCACCGGAGACACGCTGATGTACGGCAGGCACATGAGAGACCATAACTGGAGAACCGGCGGATGCCATACGATTACAGTGACGCAGGTGCTCGGCAAGAGCTCCAACATAGGCGTAAGCCAACTGATAGACAAGGCCTACCACAAAGATCCCGACAGATATGTGACTGGGCTGAACCGTTTGGGCATAGGCATTCCTCTCCACCTTCCATTTAGGGGTACGGCCGAACCGAACGTCAAGCACCCGAAAAAGGAAGGACGCCGCTACAGCAACTGGAGCAACACCTCTTTGCCATGGATGAGCATAGGGTACGAGTGCGCGTTGCCACCCATCAGCACGCTTACGTTCTACAACGCCATAGCAAACAACGGCAAGATGGTGAAGCCGCGCTTCGTAAAATACGAGATGAAAGACGGAGCGATACTGAGGGAGTTTCCCGTGGAAGTGATAAAGGAAAGAATCTGCAAGCCCACCACTCTCGCCGACATACAGGAGATACTGGAGAAAGTAGTGAGCGAAGGACTGGGCAAAAGAGCCGGTAATGGAGGCAAGTTCTTCAAGGTCAGCGGTAAGACCGGTACGGCACAGGTGTCGGCAGAGGACGGAAGCGGATACGGCACCATCAAGAACTACTTCGTGAGTTTCTGCGGCTATTTCCCCTCCGAGGCCCCTCAATACAGTTGTTTCGTGGGAATAAAGAAGAGGGGCACTCCCGCATCCGGCAGCACACAGTGCGGCCCCGTCTTCAGGGAGATATCGGAATATCTGATGTCCAAAGACAACTATCTGGATCCCTCAGAGGCTTCGGACGCGAACTCTGTGTTCACTCCCACGGTCTCTGTCGGCAACAGCCAGAGATGTTCCCATGTGCTGAAAGCTTTGGGCATAGAGGGCAAAGGGAAAACAGACAAAGAACAGACAGCTCTCGACAAAGTGCCGGACCTCACCGGCATGGGAGCGAGGGATGCCGTATACGAGATACAGAAAAGGGGACTGAGGGTGCGCATCCACGGCAAAGGCAGGGTAAAGTGGCAGGACGTGCCTCCCGGTACAATGGTGCGGAAAGGAAAGACCATAACCCTCACTCTGGGGAAAGCGGGACTGTAACTCTGCCTGACGGTGCCGCACCACGACTTTTTAAGGAAATATACTACTATACATAACATTGGTATCATAATGTGCATGAAACTGGAAACGCTGACAAAATGCTGCATTCCCTTGAAAGTGACAGGCAATGCTGACGTTGATGTGACTGGGATAGAGATTGACTCCCGTCAGGTACGTGAGGGCAACTTGTTTGTAGCCATGAGGGGGACGCAGGCAGACGGACATTCCTACATTGGCAAAGCCGTGGCACAGGGCGCAAAAGCGATAGCGTGCGAGGAACTGCCGGCGCAATTGGCCGACGATGTCACATATATACAATACGCCGACACGGAGGATGTGGTGGGCAAACTTGCCACCACCTTCTACGGCGACCCCACAAAAAAGATAAAACTGATAGGCGTTACCGGCACCAACGGCAAGACAACCATAGCCACGGTGCTATACAACATGTACCGCAGGATGGGCTACAAATGCGGACTATGCAGTACCGTGTGCAACTACATAGACGGGACGGCGTATCCGACAGAGTGCACCACACCAGATGCCGTCACCCTCAACCGTCTGCTTGGAAAGATGGCAGACGAAGGATGCCAATATGCATTCATGGAAGTAAGCAGCCACAGCATAGCCCAGAAACGCATAGGCGGACTGAACTTTGCCGGAGGTATATTCACAAACCTCACCCGAGACCATCTTGACTACCACAAAACGTTTGAGAACTATAGGAATGCCAAGAAGGCTTTCTTCGACGCACTACCTGCAAGCGCCTTTGCCGTGGTTAACGCCGACGACAGAAACGGAATGGTGATGGTGCAAAATTGCAAGGCACGTGTGAAGACATATTCCCAGCAGAATCCAGCCGACTTCAAGGCGCACATTTTGGAGGAAAGCTTTGAAGGCATGTGTCTCGACATGGACGGCAGAGAAGTAAGCGTACGGTTCGTGGGACGTTTCAACGTGAGCAACCTGCTTGCCATATACGGTGCGGCAGTAATGATGGGGACAGACCCTCATGAGGCTCTTGTACAGATGAGCGCGATGAATCCCGTGAACGGGCGCTTTGAGACCATACGTTCCAAGAACGGAGTCACCGCCATAGTGGACTATGCGCACACGCCCGACGCTTTGGAGAACGTTTTGAGCACCATCAACGAAGTGCTCCAGCACCGCGGTCTGTGTTGGACAGTATGCGGCGCCGGAGGAAACAGGGACAAGGGCAAACGTCCATTGATGGCACAGGAAGCTGTGAAGAACAGCGACCGTGTAATCATAACCAGCGACAACCCTCGCGATGAAGCGCCTCAAGAAATCATAAACGATATGTTGGCAGGACTTGACGACGGGCAACGGCAGAAGGTGATAAGCATAGTGGACAGGCGCGAGGCCATCCGCACCGCATGCATGATGGCGGCACCAGGTGACGTGATATTGGTGGCAGGCAAAGGACACGAGGACTATCAGATAGTGAAAGGAGTGAAACACCACTTTGACGACCACGAGGTAATCAGGGAAGCCTTCGGGCTGGAACAGAAATAATGGGAAAAGAAAACAAAGTTTAAACAAAGGCAATAAGCAGTAAGAAATGTTGTACTACCTGTTCAGATATTTAGGCAACGACTTCGGTATGACTGGTGCCGGACTTTGGCAATACATCTCGTTCCGCTCCATAATGTCGTTGGTGTTGAGTTTGCTGATATCCATGTGGTTCGGACAACATTTTATAAAATGGATGAAGCGCAATGGCGGCAGCGAGACTCAAAGAGACTCCAGCATAGACCCTTACGGAGTGGAAAAGAGAGGAGTGCCCACCATGGGCGGGATTATCATCATCGTGTCGACACTCATCCCTTGCCTGTTGCTGGGGCGGCTTCGCAACATTTATATGCTGCTGATGCTCTTCACTACAGTTTGGTTGGGTTTGTTGGGCTTTGCCGATGACTACATGAAGATGAAGGTGAGCAAGGACGGACTGCGTCCCATATACAAATTGGCGGGGCAAGCTCTGCTGGGTCTCACTGTGGGGCTGGTGCTGTGGGCAAGTCCGGACGCTGTAATCCGCGAGAATGTCTCCAAAGAACGACAAGGAACTAAAACGGTGGTAGTCCACAAAAGCGAACCCGCCAAGAGTACCATCACCACCATACCGTTCGTGAAGGACAACAACCTCAACTACAGCGACCTTGTGTCCTTCTGTGGGAAATACAAGAGTGCCGCCGGATGGGTCTTGTTCGTCATCGTCACTACGTTTGTAGTGATGGCTGTCAGCAACGGAAGCAACCTGAATGACGGTATGGACGGGATGTGCGCCGGCAACTCGGCCATTATCTGCCTGGCGTTGGTTGTGCTGGCATACGTGAGCAGCCATATACAGATGGCGAGCTATCTCAACATAATGTACATCCCCGGCAGCGAAGAACTGGTGATATTCTTGTGCGCTTTCATGGGTGCGCTTGTGGGATTCCTGTGGTACAACGCATACCCGGCGCAAGTCTTCATGGGAGACACCGGAAGCCTTGCCATAGGCGGAGTGATAGCCGTAACAGCTATCATCATACACAAGGAATTGCTCATTCCACTTCTCTGCTTCGTGTTCCTCATGGAGAGCGTAAGTGTGTTGCTACAGACCAATTATGCCAAATTGGGCAACAAGAGAGGCGAGAAATGGAGGGTGTTCAAACGAGCTCCCATACATGACGCTTTCAGAGTAAAACCAGGACAGCTGCCTGCGGACTTCAAGATACTCATAAACAAGCCCAAAGGATGCTGGTTGGAATCCAAGATAACAACAAGGTTTTGGATAGTTACCATTATCCTCGCTGCCTTGACCATCGTAACACTGAAGATAAGATGATGATGAAGAGAATAGTAGTTTTAGGTGCTGCCGAAAGCGGTGTGGGTGCCGCCGTGCTGGCGCATAAAAAGGGATTTGACGTATTCGTAAGCGACATGGGAACCATAAAGCCGCATTACAAAGAGATGCTCGATGAAAACCAAATTCTATGGGAAGAGGGGCATCATACGGAAGCTGACATACTCAATGCCGACGAAATAATAAAAAGCCCTGGCATCCCTGAAACGGCTCCCATGGTGGAAAAGGCGAGAAAGGCCGGCATACCCATCATCAGCGAGATAGAGTTTGCCGGACGTTACACCAATGCCAAAATGATTTGCATCACAGGATCAAACGGCAAGACCACCACCACAAGCCTCATCTATCATATATTCAAGAACGCCGGATACAATGTGGGGCTGGCTGGCAACATAGGCAGAAGTCTGGCACTGCAGATAGCGGAGGGATACGACTACGACTACTACATCATTGAGTTGAGCAGTTTCCAGTTGGACAACATGTACAAATTCCACGCCAACATAGCCGTCCTGCTCAACATCACTCCGGACCATCTTGACAGATACGACAACAATATGCAGAACTATGCGGATGCCAAGATGCGCATAACGCAAAACCAGACAGGAGAGGACGCGTTCGTGTATTGGGCAGACGACCCCATCATACAGAAAGAGTTGAAGAAATACGGCATCAAAGCGCGACTGTGTCCATTCAGCATCCTTGAGAAAAAAGGAATGATAGGGTACATAGACGACGGCAACTATGTGATAGAACGCCCCACCCCATTCAACATGGAACAGGAGAGTCTCAGCCTCAGCGGCAAGCACAATATGTACAACAGTCTGGCGGCAGGCATCGCCGCACACCTAAGCGGCATAAAAGACGAGACTCTGAAAAAAAGCCTCAGCGATTTCGAAGGGGTGGAGCACCGTTTGGAAAAAGTGGCGCGCATAGGAGGAGTACAATATATCAATGACTCTAAAGCCACCAACGTGGATGCCTGTTGGTACGCTTTGGAAAGTATGACCACTCCCACCATATTGATATTGGGCGGAAAAGACAAAGGCAACGACTACAACGCCATCAAAGACCTCGTGAAGAAGAAATGCGCCGGACTTGTATACCTCGGCGCCGACAACACGAAGCTACACAACTTCTTCGACAGTATGGGTATACCCGTGGCAGACACCAACAACATGAAGGACTGTGTGGCTGAATGCGTGAAGATGGCAAAACCGGGATACACAGTCCTCCTCAGTCCGTGTTGCGCAAGTTTCGACCTTTTCAAGAACATGGAGGACAGAGGAGAGCAGTTCAAGGAAGCGGTACGTTCACTGTAAAAAAACATAATTTGCCATGGCCATGACGTTGAAGAAAATTTTTCGTGGCAGCAACATCCTTCAGGGAGACACTGTGGTATGGATGATATTCCTGCTGCTATGCATGGTGTCCGTAGTGGAGGTGTACAGTGCCAGCAGCCGTATGACATTCAAAGGAGGAGACTACTGGAAGCCCATCTCCGAACACGGCACATATGTCTGTCTCGGCATAGTAGCCACATGGATAATACACAGGATTCCCTGCAACTATTTCAAAATCGGAGGAACCTTAGTGTTGCACTTTCTTGCATATCCTCTGTTGTTATGGGCATTGTTTGCGCCCAAGACCAACGATGCCAGCCGATGGGTAGACTTGGGCATAGTGAAAATGCAGCCGAGCGAAATCGGCAAGATTTCATTGATAGTGTTTGCGGCTTTTATACTCGCTTCGCTGCGCAACAAGAAGGGAGCGTCAAAGACCGCACTTAAGATAGTGGCGGTGGAATCGTTCCTCGTAATAGCGTTGATAGTCCCGGAGAACGCCTCTACGGCTGGCATATTGTCACTTGTGATGTTCGGTATATGCTTCTTTGCGCAAATACGTACCAAGGTGTTAGTCTCTGTTATGGCGGTCATGGTAATATTTGGCACAGCCGGTATCACTTTCGCATACAACATCCCCGAAAAAACCCTTGCGGAATGGAATGCCAGCGAGTCCCCTATCCTGCACCGGCTGCCGACATGGATACACCGTATTACCGACCACACGGAGATGCCGGCAGACCCCAAGGACTACAACATCACTGACAACGTGCAAAAGACGCATGCCACCATAGCCATAGCCACATGCAACATCGTGGGGAAGGGACCGGGGAACTCTGTCCAACGCGACTTCCTGCCACAGGCATTTGCCGACTTCATATACGCCATCATCATTGAGGAACTGGGCGTTGTCGGCGGATGCGGCGTGATGTTCCTGTACATCCTGCTTATGTACAGGGCTTTGAAGATAGCGGAAAATTGCAAGGCTTTGTTCCCGTCGTATCTCGTCATGGGGCTTGCACTCATGATGGTGGTGCAGGCAATGGTGAATATGGCAGTGGCAGTAGGCGCGTTCCCTATAACTGGGCAGCCCTTGCCTTTGGTGAGCCGAGGGGGAACCAGTTTTTTCGTCAACTGTGCCTATATAGGAATGATACTGAGCGTGAGCCGCTCTGCCAAGAAAATGGACGAAACGGCGCAAACGACGGAAGTGGCGGTGATGCCGGAAGACGAAAAAGAGTAGTTGTAGCCTATGGACAAGAACAGACACATAAAGGTAATAATAAGCGGCGGGGGGACCGGAGGACACATCTTCCCTGCCATCAGCATAGCCAATGCCGTCAAAGAACTGCATCCTGACACGGAATGTCTCTTCGTGGGCGCACTCGGACGGATGGAGATGCAGAAAGTGCCGGCTGCAGGCTACCGGATAATAGGTTTGCCGGTGAAAGGTCTCTTGCGGCCGTTGTGGAATCCGAAAAACATAAAGATTTTATGGGACTTCCTGCGCAGCAAGGCCTTGGCGAAAAAAACTATCAGAGAGTTCCGTCCTGACGTTGCCGTAGGCGTGGGCGGATACGCCAGTTCCGCGACACTCAATGCGGCATACGAACTGCACATTCCTTGTCTCATACAAGAACAGAACAGCTTCGCCGGGCTCACCAACAAGAGCCTTGCCAAAAAAGCAAGCAGAATATGCGTGGCATACGAGGGAATGGAACGTTTCTTCCCCAAGGACAAGATTCTGCTCACCGGGAATCCCGTACGCCAGAACCTTTTGGCTTCCTCATGCACCAAGAAAGAAGCTGCTATGACATTCGGTCTCAGCGCAGACCGTCCTGCAATACTGCTGATAGGCGGCAGTCTCGGAGCGAGGACTATGAACGAGAGTGTCTTGGGCAACCTCGACAAGATAGCCATGGCCGATGTGGATTTCATCTGGCAGACAGGGAGCTATTACAAGCAGCAAATACAAGAGGCTCTTACCAAAGCCGGCAAGCCTGCCAACCTCTACGTCACCGACTTCATAACAGAGATGGACAAAGCTTACAGGATGGCGGACTTGGTGATAAGCAGAGCGGGGGCAAGCAGCATCAGCGAGCTTTGCCTGTTGGGCAAACCGAGCATTCTGGTGCCAAGTCCCAATGTGGCGGAAGACCATCAGACGCACAACGCCAAGGCTCTTGCCGACAAGGGAGCGGCACTGATGGTGAAGGATGCCGACGCAAGACACGAACTCATACCTCTGGCACTACAGACCGTGAAGGACACCGAACGGCTGAAGAGCATCGGGGAAAAAGCATACGCAATGGCATACAAGGACTCCGCACGCATCATAGCGGAAGAGGTGCTGAAATTAGTAAAGTGACAAGAGACAAACAATATGAACATTGAAGACATAAAAGCAGTGTATTTCGTAGGGATAGGCGGTATTGGCATGAGCGCTATAGCCCGGTATTTCCTGCACATAGGCGTGAAAGTGGCCGGTTACGACAGAACGGAAACCGACCTTACAAGGAAACTCGCAGAGGAAGGCGCGGACATCCATTATTCCGACGACACCAACCTTATTCCGGGGTGTTGCAAGGATTCCACTTCCACACTTGTAGTCTACACTCCTGCCATCCCAAAGGAACATGGCGAGATGGCTTTCTTCAAGGACAACGGTTTCACCATCCAGAAAAGGGCACAAGTCCTCGGCACACTCACACATTCCCTGAAAGGCCTGTGTGTGGCGGGCACTCACGGCAAGACCACCACAAGCAGCATGGCGGCGCACATACTGCACAAGAGTCATGTCGGATGCAATGCGTTCCTCGGAGGCATCACCAAGAACTACGGCACCAATTACATATTAAGCAAGGAAAGTCCGTATGTGGTAATTGAAGCCGACGAGTTCGACCGTTCTTTCCATTGGCTCTCGCCGTACGCCACGGTCATCACGGCTACAGATGCCGACCATCTGGACATCTACGGCACAGAAGAGGCTTATCTGGAGAGCTTCAGCAAATACAGCAGCCTTGTCACACCGGGCGGATTCCTTATCCTGCATACAGGGCTGAAAATGAAGCCGCAACCGCAGATTGGAGTCACCACATACTTTTACGGTACGGACGATGGGGATTTCCATGCGGAAAACATCTCCATCGGCAATGGGGAAATCACCTTTGATATGATTTCCCCTCTCGGCAACGTCAAAGATGTCAAGTTGGGAGTCCCGGTCACAGTGAATATAGAGAACGGCATTGCTGCCATGGCGTTGGCACAGATAGCCGGAGCGGACGAGGAGGAGATACGCGAGGCTATGGCCTCATTCAAGGGGGTTGACAGACGCTTCGACTTTCATGTGAAGACCGACAAAGTCGTCTACCTCAGCGACTATGCACACCACCCTGCGGAGATAAGGCAAAGCATCACCAGCATCAAACAGTTGTACAAAGGCAAAAGGATAAAAGCCATCTTCCAGCCTCATCTCTATACCCGCACCCGCGACTTCCACAAAGACTTCGCAGACGCCTTGTCGTTGTTGGACGACGTGGTGATAGTGGACATATACCCTGCCCGCGAGGCTCCAATCCCCGGCGTAAGCAGCGCGCTCATATACGACAACCTGCGCGAAGGCATCCGCCGCCGTATGTGCCACAAGGAGGAAATATGCGACATAGTGCGCGAAGGCGGCTTCGATGTGCTTGTCACCCTCGGAGCGGGAGACATAGACAACTACGCTACAGAGATAGAGAACATTCTCAAACCCATGGCATGAAGATAATAGTCAAGATATTACTGTTGGTTGCGGTTTCCGCATATCTCGTGTTCGCTTTGGTGAACTTCGCCGGGCGTTCGGAAGAACAGACGTGCAAGGCTGTGGACATTGTCCTGTCCGGCAACGACACCGACAACCTTGTCTCCGAAGAATACGTCGCACAGTTGCTAACCAAGCACAAAATCCATGCGGAAGGAGAAAAAATAGAAAATATAAACATACAGGGAATAGAAGACATCCTGTCTAAAGACCCTTTCATACAAAGTGCATCCTGCTACTGTTCCGCAGAGTGTCATCTCTGCATAGACGTAGTGCCGAAGCGTCCCATCCTGCATATAATCGCCGGGAAAGACAACTATTATATAGACAGAAACGGAATGACGATGCCGGTAGGCGACCTCAACTTTGACCTGTGCGTGGCAACGGGCAACATCACCAAGGACTTCGCCAAAAGGAAGCTTGCCGGCTTGGCCTCCTATCTGCACGACGAAGAGTTTTGGGACAACCAGATAGAGCAGATACACGTCGCAGACACCAACCGCATAGAATTGTTCCCCCGTGTAGGCACACATACCATAGTACTCGGCGACACAGACAACATACCGGACAAGATGGAGCGTCTGAAACTTTTCTACGAGAAAGGACTCACCAAAGCGGGATGGAACAAATACGAAACCATAGACTTGTCTTTCAACGGACAGGTGGTATGCACAAAAGCAGGAAAACACAAATGACAAAAAATATGGGAGCAGAAAAGGACATAATTGTTGCTGTAGAACTGGGTTCCAAGGCAATACGGGCCGTAGCTGGCAAGAGAGAACTTGACGGTACAATGCAAGTCCTCGCAATAGCTCAGGAGAAAGCCACCAACGCTGTCAGAAAAGGTGTTGTGGACAGTATCGACAAAGCCACACAAGCAATTTCGCACGTGGTGGGCGCAATCAACGACAAACTGGGCATATACACCACACGCATCTATGTGGGTATCTCTGGGCAGTCGCTTCACACCAAGGCAAACATGGTGCCCTGCCACCTGCCGGAAAGGGCACAGATTTCCAACAGGGTCATAGACCAACTTATGGAGACCAACAACGGTGTGGTGTACACAGACTCCAAGATTCTTGATGTCATCCCGCAGGAATACCACATAGGCCTGCGCAAAGTGACAGATCCGGTAGGAATGGTGACAAGCCAACTGGAAGCCCACTACATGAACGTGGTGGCACGCGACATACTCAGCGACAACATAGAACTCTGTGTGCGCAATGCCGGACTGGAACTGGCAGAACTGCTCATATCACCCATCTGTCTTGCAGACGCGCTTCTGTCATCCAACGAGAAACGTTCGGGATGCGCTTTGGTGGACATGGGTGCGGACACGACCACTGTGCTTGTCTACACAAACAACATCCTGCGCCACTTGGCCGTGATACCTTTAGGCGGCAACAATGTCACGGCAGACATATCAAGCAAGGGTGTGGAGACGGAAGAGGCCGAGGCTCTGAAACTGAAATACGGAACAGCCAGCCATATAGACAACCACAAGGACGAGAAGAAAAGCAAGATAACGCTGAGCTTCGGGCGCAGCATTTCTGAGGAGGAGCTGAGCGAGATAATAGAGTCAAGGTACGAGGAGATAATCTTAAATGCAGGACACCAAATACGCGATTTCAACGATAAAC
>CAVHCL010000133.1:0-3290 GCA_963634425.1 Bacteroidaceae bacterium | reverse complement strand
AACTGTTGTCGGGCATTATGATTACCGGAGGAGCCAGCAAAGTCAAAGGCATCACAGAAGCCTTTACCGCCGCCGTTCATTTCGACAAACAAATCAGATTGTTCAAGGGGTGGCCCACAAACATCGTGCTTGCCCCGTCTGTCAACATCTCCGAGACAGACAACCTCAACACACTGTTCGCTCTTCTGCTCAAGGGCGACCAACCTTGTGCAGGCAACACTCCAGAAGGAAAAGAGGAGGCAGGGCCTACAAATACCGCAGATTGTGGCTCCGCAGAAACGGCAGACAATTCCGCAGAAACGGCAGACAATGAAGTACCCCCCGCAGAGACAGGGGATAACGACATCTCCGAAGGTGAAGAGAAAAAGCCCAGTGGCAACATGAAGAAAAAAATCAAACGCATTTGGGAAACTATGAACAGGATGCTTACAGACCAAGAATAGGAATAGCAGTTATGTCCAACCAAGAAAAATCACACATTATGGAAGACAATACAGATCTCACCAAACAAGAGGGAATAGCATTCAACTTGGACACCAACAGTACGCCCAGCATCATCAAGGTCATCGGTGTGGGAGGCGGTGGAGGAAACGCCGTAAACCATATGTACAAAGAGGGTATCCACGATGTGACATACGTCCTCTGCAACACAGACAAGAAGGCACTCAGCGACTCGCCGGTGCCCAATCACCTGCAGCTCGGCAAAGACGGCCTTGGGGCAGGCAACAGACCAGAGAAAGCAAAAACGGCAGCTCAAGAGAGCATTGAAGACATCAAAGAGATGCTCAACGACGGCACCAGGATGGTGTTCATAACAGCCGGAATGGGCGGAGGCACTGGTACTGGGGCCGCTCCCATCATAGCCCAATGCGCCAAAGACGCCGGCATACTTACGGTAGGCATCGTCACCATTCCGTTCAAATTCGAAGGCAACAAGAAAATCAACCAAGCCCTGGACGGCGTGGAAGAGATTTCCAAACATGTAGATGCCTTACTGGTAATCAACAACGAACGCCTGCGCGAGATATACCCGGAACTTACAGTCATCAACGCATTCGCCAAGGCGGACGACACCTTGAGCGTCGCCGCCAAGAGCATTGCGGAAATCATCACCATGCACGGCATCATGAATCTCGACTTTGAAGATGTCACCACTGTACTCAAAGACGGCGGCGTGGCTCTCATGAGCACAGGATACGGCGAAGGGGACAAACGCGTGTCCAAAGCCATAGAACAGGCGATGAACAGTCCACTGCTCAACAACAACGACATCTTCAACAGCAAGAAGGTTCTTCTAAACATCAACTTCTGCAACGATGACGAAAATGAAAGCTTGATGATGGAAGAGATGAACGAGGTGCACGACTTCATGAACAAGTTCCGCAAAGACGTGGAGACAAAATGGGGTATGGCCACAGACAGCTCGCTCGGAAATAAGGTGAAGATTACACTCCTCGCCTCCGGCTTCAGTCTGAAGAATGTCCCTGGAGGACAAGAACTCATAAATAACAAAATCCTCAACGAAGACAATTCAGCGGCAGAGCAGGCAGAAATGGAAAGACTGCGCATGGAGAATTATTACGATCCGGACGGCGAGACTCCACGCCGGGTAAAAAACCGCTACTACTTTATCTTTGAGGAGAAAGACCTTGACAACGACAACGTCATTGCCGCTGTGGAGGCTTCGCCCACATACCGCAGGAGCAAAGAAGAACTCAACAAGATAAAAAGCAACAACATCAGCCACACAGAGGCCACACAGAGCGAAAAACAAGAGGAAGGCATAACCTTCAATTGACAACAGACAACACGTCTGCGAATCCGCAAACAAACATAAATACATACTGTATATACGTAATAAACACTTCCGACAAAATGTTATTCGAGAAGATCAGCAGCGACATAGTCGCAGCCATGAAGGCAAAAGACAAAGTCCGCCTCATGGCATTGAGAACAGTCAAAAAGTATTTCCTGGAGGCGAAAACCGCACCCGGCGCCAACGACGAGCTTACAGACGAGGCGGCTCTGAAGATTTTGACCAAGTTGTGCAAGCAGGGTAAGGATGTCGCCGAAGTGTACAAGACACAGTCACGTGCCGACCTCGCCGAGGAAGAACTCGCACAGGTGGCAGTAATGGAGGAGTATCTGCCCACACATCTCTCGGAAGAGGAGGTAAGGACGGAAATCAAGACCATAATTGATGAAAGCGGAGCAACCAGCATGAAAGACATGAAACGAGTCATGAGCGTTGCCACCAATGTGCTCTCAGGCAGAGCAGACGGCAAACTCATCAGCGGAATAGTAAAGGAACTGCTTTCCTGACCCTACGCAAACAACTCCCGCATCACATCCAGGGATTTCAACTCGGGAAATTCCGGGATGTGGATGCGGTAGTACCGCAAGACAAGCTCCAATATACGGCAACGCTGATGCCTGTTGATTCTCAGCAACGACATATTGGAGAAATTCAACCTCAGCAACAAAGGCAACACCACCGTCTCTTCGGCATCCACATAGTCGTTATGCCCAGGCTGCACATCTACCAAAACTCCGCTTCTCATATCAAACAGCTTCCCGTCCACATTGCCTGGCACGTCGGGCAGGAAACCCAAAAGACGCAACAGCCGGACAAGGAAAACTATATGAAAATTGGAATACCCGTCCCGCACACTGTCCAGCCACTCCAACGCGCTCTGCACATAAAGGAACAGCGCATCGTTCCTCTCCTCATGCTTCAGCGCCTGCGACATGAAATCCGAAAGGAAAAGGACTATGGCGGACTTCAAAGGCTCGTATGGGATGGACACGAACGGCACCGCCGTCTCCGCCGCCCTTATATTTGCCATGCTGCGGTTCGCACGGTAGTCGTACGCCAACTCTACTATGTTAAGCGGAGACAACACACTGCCCAACCTTGAAGTTCTCTTCCCGCGCTGCCACTTGCAGACGAAACTCATCTTCCCGCGCAAAAGCGTATAGGCATCCACTATCACACTGTCGTCCTTGTGCCTCGTCAGCCGCAGAACTATAGCCCTTGTACTCTCCAACATCCGGTGTACGTCGTTATCACATACAAAATTAACAATAAAGCACGTCCCAAACGTCAAAAACGATTTTTTGCGCCTTTCCATTCTTTTTTCGTCAAAAAGTTTTGCCGCTTAGAGAAAAAACATATACCTTTGCACCGCAAAACGGGGCGATGCCTCGTTAACTTGCAAGGCTAAGGCCAAAGGTAAGGTCCCTTCGTCTATCGGTTAGGACGAGAGATTTTCATTCTCTAAAGAGGAGTT
>CAVHCL010000132.1:0-14174 GCA_963634425.1 Bacteroidaceae bacterium | reverse complement strand
CTGGGTGTCCATTATCCTTCCGATATTTTCTTCGGGCTTGTAGCCGGCGTTTTCTTTGCTTTTCTTGTGTACTTTATCTACAGAAATTTGTTGAAACGCCGTGACTCCATTTCAAAGTCCATGTCTGAGTCTTTTACACAAAGCGGATACCTGTATAAGGATTTGCAGTTGCCAGGCATCGCATTTTCTGCCACTTTGACAGTAGTCATAGTGTGTGCGGTGTTTTTTGCCGCACAGTCGTAGTGGCCATGCTAACGGTATAGCCATGCGTTGTAAAATCTTCATACTGTTGTCTTTTGCTTTTATCTCCTTTGTCGGATGCACAAGAGCGGATGAAGAAAGCAGACGGAGGATAGACGAACTCAACGGACGTGCCTATTCTCTCAGGTACACTGATGTGGATTCCACGCTTGCCCTGTCAAAACGCGCGCTCAGTATGTCTGCCTCATATTCCGACGGAATGGCTGAGGCGTGGAACAACATCGCTTTTGTGGCTTACCAACAGATGCGGTATACACAGGCGAAGCACCTCCTTGGCCATGTCTACGGCCGCACGCACAATCAAATAGAGCTCCTGTGCGCAGATGTCACAACCATGAAAGTCGCACAGAGGATAGGTGACGGTAAACTTTTCTTTGACAAACGTCTGCAGGCACAAAAGAGAATACGCAGGATAAAGGAGAGCGAGACGGAACTGACGGATGTCCAACGCCGACGTTTCTTTTATGGCGAGACAGAGATGCGCATAGTGTCCTCCACATACTACTACTATTTGGGGCAGGACTCTTCTGCCATATCCGAGATACGGCAGGCCGGTGCGGACATGACATTGGAGCGCGACACTCTCCAGTGGTTGTATTACAATTACATGATAGGCAGTGGGGGGCTTTTGGGCAGCGACAACATGGAGACACGTCTTGTGGAGTTTGACCATCTTATACGCACCTACACTCTGTCGCACGCCAAACACATTACTTATTTCGAGGCTAACGCCTTGCAGTCCATAGCCTCTTTCCTGAGCGATTCCGCCAATGTGCGGCTCATAGCGACATCACGTCCGGACGTATACGACTATTTGTATTCCCACAGTATGAAATGGCGTTCGCCACTCGTGCAAGACTCCCTATACGCTATGCCGTACGCTATGGCGAGACAGTCCGAGGCATTGTTCAGACAATATAAAGACCTTTACCAAACAGCCAACGCCACCCGTACACTTGGCGAGATACTTTTCGCCTGCGGCAAGTATGCCGATGCTTTGCGGACATTCCGCAAAGCTCTTTATCTTGTGCATTCGCAGGAGCACAGAGACATACACGATGTGGCTTCATGGAAAATCCTTCTTTACGAACGTTTGAGCAAGACATATTCCGCTCTTGACATGAGTGACGAGTCGGACATCCACCGCAACGCATACCTTGATTTGCTTGACTCATCCCGACAGAACAGGGAGGTTGACAGCCGTATGGACGAGTTGTCCCATGAAATAAGCAATGTACACGCCAAACTTTACGGAATGTTATTGTTGGTAGTCGTTGTCTTCACGCTTGCCATTCTTTATTCCGTGCACATCAAGAAGAATACTTATTTCTATTACAAGAATGTGGAGAACATACGCCGTTCTCCATATTTCACACATGCTGCGGAGGCGTTGTCAAACCTGTCGGATGCAATAGAGGAAAAGGAGGGTGTGTCGCATGAACGTTGTTCAATGTTGCGAATGAAGACTGACGAAGGTTCCAGAGGCAATCTTGAAAGGCGCGCAAAACTCACGTTGGCGTATTCTATTGTTCCCTACATAGACCGTATGCTTTCGGAGTTGCGCAGGATGAAGGACAATGGTGTGCTTGAAGACGATAGGGTAGAATATTTGAACGAGTTGACTCATGAGGTTATGCGCATCAACGACTCGCTCACAGATTGGATACAGATGCAGCGCGGCAGGGTGAAGTCGCACATCAGTTCATTCCCGCTACAGGCTGTGTTCAACATCATAGCCCTTGGATACCAACCGTTCAGGCAGAAGGGCGTGTGTCTTGATGTCAGGCACACGGATGTTGTGGTTAAGGCCGACCAACCCCTTACGCTGTTTATGACAAACACTTTGGCGGACAATGCGCGTAAGTTCACGCCAGAGGGAGGAACTGTTGTCGTGGACGCTTCCGCCACAGAGTCGTATGTTGAAATAAGCGTCAGCGACACTGGTATAGGACTCACGGAGGAGGATGTGCGTATGCTCAACGACAGCAAGGTCTACGACCCATCCCGCCTGTCCGGTCAAGGCAACGGCAGAGGTTTTGGCTTCGGCATCATGAACTGCAGGGGCATAATCAACAACTACCGCAAGCAGTCGTCATACTTCAGTGTTTGCGACTTTGGCGTGGAAAGTTTATTGGGCAAGGGAAGCAGATTTTGGTTCCGCCTTCCGCGCGTGCTTGTGTCATGCCTGTTGTTTGCCATAGCTCTTACCGTTAGCGCATATACGGAAAACGATTCTGCCATTCTTGCCAGGGTTTGCGAGGCAAACATTGAAGACCGTCATGCGGATGCCTACAGTCTTGCGTCCAAGGCTTTTGACGAGATGGGAGCTTCCATTGACACCGCCCTTGCCGTATCCCTGCACAACGAGATGGCTATTGCCTCGCTTGCTCTTCACAGATGGGAGGACTATCAGTACCACAACGACGAGTGTGTGCGCCTTCACCGGCTCTACAGTCAGGACGGCACCCTTTCGTACTATTGCCAGCGAATGGAACATGTGCGCTCAGACAGTGCCGTACTGCTTGTGTTTCTGATTTTGCTTTCGCTTCTTGCCTTGTTTTTTTTCTACCTTGTGTTTCTCAAAGACAGGCTTAGGGGCAAGTCGCAGGCACGTGCCCTATATAGCCGGTTGGAGGAGTTCTGTCTACTTGTTGAAAAATATGCCTCTGAGCTGAAATCCTCGCTTGCCGGGCGACAGGAACAGCCTTTGGCTATACAGCAACGTTACGCATCATTAATGGAAAAGGAGAAGGAGACGACACTTTCCTCCATACCTTTGCACAGCAGGCTGAAAGACGTGGTGGACGGCTTTTACACAGAGTCGTCACATCGTGTGGAATCCTTGGGCGGGCAACTCGTGATGTTGGAGAACTTGCGTGTGGAAACAGATAGACTCTCGTTTGAAAACGATCGCCTGTATGTGATAAACCAGATACTTGACAATGCACTCAGTGCCATCAAGCACGAGACCATGTACTATCCTGCCAGAGTGCAGCAAGTGGTGAGTATGCTACGCAGGAAAATGGAAGGTGCGGAAGCCGTGGACGAGTTGTTCAACACAGTGTCGCATTACCGTCACTTGTATATGCTTCTTTATGAGCAAGCCTACAGGGAACTGTCATTTTCTTCCGTTCACTTGTGCAGTGTGGATGTAGCGTTACTGATACAGACGGCAGAGAATAAGGTCAAATCGTATGCCCGTACTCACGGAGGCAGACCTGCGTTCTCCTCAAAGGCGGATGCCTGTGTTCAGATTTTCGCAGATGCGGTGATGATGAGTGAGCTGGTAAACCGTCTTCTTTCTCCTGGACTTGCCGGAGCCGACACCGTCACGCTTGTCTCGTCCGTTAGGGGTGATGTGGTGGAGATACGTCTTGCTTTCACCGGAGAGGCCATGGACAAGGACACATTGGACGCGTGCTTCTCCATGCTGTCTTCGTACACCGACTATCTTGTGGCGCGTCAGATAGTCCGCGAGCATGATGAGTTGTGTGGCTTTCCAGGACTCCGGCTCCAAGCGGAGCCGTCGCCGGACGGTTACGACATAGTGTTCACAATGAAAAGGAAGACGGCCGAGAAGAAATAAAAAGGAGGACAACAACAACAAATATGAGATATGGATAAGTTCAAAGTAATAATAGTAGAGGATGTGATGCTCGAACTCAAGGGTACACAGCAGATATTCCGTACAGACATTCCTGAAGCCGAGATAATAGGGACTGCGCAGAACGAGAGCGAGTTTTGGAAACTTATGAGGGTGGAGGTTCCACAACTAGTACTTCTTGACCTCGGCCTTGGAGGCAGCACCACCGTTGGCATAGACATCTGCAGACAGCTGAGAGCACGCTACACACAGGTGAAAGTGCTTATCTTTACCGGGGAGGTCCTCAACGAGCGTCTTTGGGTGGAGGCTCTCAATGCGGGAGCCGACGGCATCATATTGAAAACAGGAGACCTTTTGCAGCGCGATGATGTGCTAATGGTGATGCATGGCCGCAAGTATGTCTTCAACGAGCCGTTCCTGCAACACCTCATCAAGCGTTTCACCAAGTATGTGAATGGAGAAACTACCCGCAACGACGCTGCGCTGGAATACGAGATAGACGAATATGACGAACGTCTGCTCCGTCATCTTGCACTCGGCTATACCAAAGACATGATAGCCGGGCTTCGTCAGATGCCGTTCAGCACCAAGACGTTGGAGAAGAGACAGACAGAATTGATAAACAGACTTTTCTCAGAGAAGGAGAGGACGGGTGTCAATGTGGTACGCCTGGTGGTTAAGGCCATTCAGCTTGGCATCATAAATCCGGACAATCTTGTGGCGGATGAAGATTAAACTTCTTTTGGACGTAGGCTGCGTGTTTTTCCTCCTTGCGGCCATCGCCATACCGGTGTTGTCGTGGATGCTTTCGGCCTTCGGCTTACAATGCAACAGTCTTTTCTCGGATGAAGGATACAGGTGGGTGTTCCTCAAAATTCCCGACTCCGTTGCCACTCACGGTATGATTTCTTTTGTATGCTTCGTCGTGGCGTACGGAGCGTTGCGCAGGTGTGGGCTGTTAGGTAGGCGGAGAACCAGTCGTTCGGTTGCTACGGTAGTGTTTCTTCTTATACTCGCAGTATTCGCATTCCTTTTGGCTGCGGCTGCTCTTTATTCAGAGAGTCCGCTTCTCAGTGTCACTGGCACCCTGGAGCATAGCGCATATCTTCATGGCTTGCCGTTTGCCGTCAGCCTCTCGCTTATCCTTGCGTCCGTGTCCTTTGGCATTGTTGCCGGTTCGGTTAGAAACACGAGCCATCTTGTGGATGTGCTCACTTACGGCATAAGCCGCTATTCGAAATGCTTGCTCCTCGGCTTTCTCGTGACATTGGTCTTAGAAGAATGCCGTTACGTGTGGGGGTGACATGATTTCCAAACAGATAAACTATTAAAACAGTGCAACTCAATACACAGCAACAGGATGCGGTTTACTGCATAGACGCGCCTTCCTTGGTGATAGCCGGGGCTGGCAGCGGAAAGACACGCGTGCTCACATCTAAGATTTCTTATCTCTTGGAACAGGGTATGAAGCCTTGGAACATCCTGGCACTTACATTTACCAATAAGGCTGCAAGGGAGATGCGGCAGCGTATCTCCGCACAGGTTGGAGACGAATTATGCGCAGGGTTGTGGATAGGGACGTTTCACAGTGTCTTCGCCCGTATACTCAGAATGGAAGCGGACAAGATAGGGTTTACTTCCGACTTTACCATTTACGATTCAGCGGACAGCGTAAGTCTCGTCAGATCCATTGTCAAGGAGATGGGGCTTGACGACAAAAAGTACAAGCCCTCTTCGGTGTCCTCGCATATCAGCAGAGCCAAGAATGCGTTGCTTCTACCGTCGGATTATGCCACGGACAGCAGGATGAACAAAATTGACGATGCACGTGGAATGGGGCAGATATATGACATATACATAAGGTATATGGAAAAGTGCCGTCGTGGCAACGCCATGGATTTCGATGACCTGCTTCTCTACACGTGGGTTCTCTTCAACGAACATCCCGATGTGGCGGACCGTTACCGGCAGCGTTTCGAGTTTGTGCTCGTGGACGAGTACCAAGATACCAATTATGCGCAGCACCGCATAGTCACGTTCCTCACTGCCAAGAGACACAGAATATGTGTGGTGGGAGACGATGCGCAAAGTATATATAGTTTCCGTGGTGCCAATATTGACAACATCATGAAGTTTAGGGAGGCGTATCCTGAAGCCAAACTTTTCAAACTTGAGCGTAACTACCGTTCCACGCAGACCATCGTAAATGCAGCCAACAGTCTCATCTCTCACAACGAGTACAGGATACGCAAAGAGGTTTTCAGTGAGGAGGGACAGGGTGCTCCCATAGAGATATGCAGTGCGTACAGCGATGTGGACGAGAGCAACATAGTGGTGAGAAAGCTGAAATGGCTCACTTCTTCCTGCCGTCTTAGACTCTCGGACGTGGCAGTACTGTACCGCACCAACGCACAGAGCCGCAGTCTTGAGGATGCTCTGCGCCGTGCTTCTGTCCCTTACCGCGTGTACGGCGGTCTGTCGTTCTACCAACGCAAGGAGATAAAGGATATCATCGCATACTTTCGTCTGGCTGTCAACTGCCGCGACGAGGAGGCTTTGCGCCGCGTCATCAACTATCCCTCACGAGGTATAGGAGCCACCACTCTTGACAAATTGTTCAGTGCCGCGGCTGTCCGCCACGTTTCTCCATGGGAGGTGGTGTCGCAACCATGGGAATTGGAAGTGAGCAATCCCACAAAGACACGTCTGCACAATTTTGCCGCCATGGTAAACTCGTTCGCCGGTTATGCGGACAGCATGGATGCAGCGTCGTGCGCCCTCCGCATCATGGAAGACAGTGGGGTCAAGGCCAATATTTTCTGCGGGGACACTCCCGAGGACATCTCACGGCAGGATAACGTGCAGGAGCTTCTCGCAGCACTTGCCGCACATGTGTCGGACGCTAAAGAACAGGGAGAAGACGTATCCCTTGCCGGCTTTTTGCAGACGGCAAGCTTACAGACTGACATCGAAGACTCTGTGGACGACGGGTCTCAACAGGACTGTGTCAACCTCATGACTGTACATGCCTCCAAGGGGTTGGAATTCGGAGGAGTGATAGTGGTAGGACTTGAGGAGATGTTGTTCCCTAACCTTGTGATGGACGACAGCCCCAGACATATAGAAGAGGAACGCAGGTTGTTCTACGTGGCCATGACACGTGCCAAACAATATCTCGTGCTTACCCATGCCAAGAAGCGTATGCGTTTCGGCAAGACCGACTTCTGCAGACCCAGCCGTTTCCTCCGCGAGATAGACCGCCGTTTCATACGTGTTGACGAGGCTGGCTATTACTCGCAGCCACATACCGCAGAGAAACATACCGCATTGTCTTCCCAATTGTCCGGCAAGTCAGATGCCGCCCGCTCGCTTCGTCCTATAGCCTCTCTTCCGAACACACAGTCTTCCGGCTCTTTCGATATGCCTTCATCTGCAACTAAAGTCTGTGTGGGCAGCAAAATCAAGCACGACCGCTTCGGTCTTGGTGTGGTGGAGCGCATAGACGGTTCGGGCGTTGACACCAAAGCCACGGTGAGGTTTGGAAACATCGGAGTAAAGCAACTGCTTCTGCGTTTTGCAAAATACCAAGTGGTGGAATACGAAGACTGACAGATTATTAGATTATAGGCTGGCTCTGAAAATAAAAAAAGAAATTAATATGGATATTTTGAAGAAGTTGTCCGTTTTTTTTAGCAGGCACATGTCTGTCACGGTGATATGTATGGCGGTCTTGGCATTGCTGAAACCCGAGGCGGTGGGTTTTATAAAGACAAGTTATGTCAATACGCTGTTGGGTGTCGTCATGTTTGGCATGGGACTGACGCTGAAACTTTCAGACTTCCGTGTAGTGTTCGGTCATCCTAAAGATGTGATGATAGGTTTTGTGGCGCAGTTCACCATCATGCCGTTGTTGGCGTTTCTGCTTGCACATTGCTTTCGCCTCTCGCCGGAGCTCACCGTAGGCGTGATATTGGTTGGGACGTGTCCTGGCGGAACCTCCTCCAACGTCATCACATACCTTGCCAAGGGCGACGTGGCTCTGTCGGTGGGGATGACAGCTGTGTCCACAATATTCGCCCCGGTGATGACCCCATTGCTCACTTACCTTTATGCCGGACAGACGGTGGATGTCAATGTTCTGTCCATGTTTCTGTCCATCATACAGGTGGTGATATTTCCTATAGCGCTTGGGTTCGTGATAAACCGCTTCTTCTCCAAGTTTGCCGACAGTGTCGTCAGCATACTGCCGCTTGTGTCCACATTGGCTATAGTGGCTATAGTAGGCGCTGTGGTGAGCGCAAACGCCGCCAAACTGATGAGTTGCGGACTGCTGGTGCTTTGTGTGGTGGTGCTGCACAACACTTTTGGCTATCTCCTTGGTTATATGGCCGGCAAGGCGTTGCGTATGCCCCCGAAGAAATGCCGCACGGTGGCCATTGAGGTGGGTATGCAGAATTCCGGACTTGCCACATCTCTCGCCACGGTGCATTTTGCGCAATATCCGCTTGCCACAATACCTGGAGCCATATTCAGTGTGTGGCACAACGTGTCTGGCGCCATGCTCGCCAACATATTCCAGCGTCAGTCTGAAAAAGAAAAAACAATTTTAAATTAAATATCAACATCAACATGAGAAAAATGCAATTTGCGGCCTTGCTTGCTTTGGCCGTTTCGTTTTGCTCCACAGGATGCAACACGCCGTCTGGGAAAAGCAACAAACAAGATTCCGATTCTGTGTCAGTCGACACCGTTGTTTCAGAAATAAACATGTTTGTAGTCGACAGCATAGGTTATCACGAGAAGAAAGACTCCACTTTGGAGTGTGCCATATCCGTCGACTATCCGCAGGGTGAGGACAGTCTTGCTGTGGGCGTGAAGAATTTTATAGCACGCGAACTGGCTGCTGCATACATGCCGCGCGAAAGGACGGACGAGGAAGCCATATTGCGCAAATACCCTACCTATAAGGGCAGTGTGGCAAACGGCCGGCAGGTGGTGGATTTCTACGGCAAAGGAACGATGCAATATCTCAAGGATTGCAGGAAGGAAACAGAGGAATACTATACCAATATGGATGACATACCCCTTCTCTACCAGCAGGTACGGATAGATATGAGTGAAGAGACACCCACGTATGTCACCTATGGCGTTACCGACGAAAGAAACATGGGCGGCGCGCACGGTTCATATAATTTCTACTATGTCAACATCAGCAAACGCACCTGCCGTCCAGTGGACAATACCGTCGACTCCACACGCATTCGCGACATCCAGCCGCTGTTGTGCAAAGGTGTGTTATGGTATCTGGAGCAGTGCGGCGTTACTGAGGTGACAGATTCCACACTCCGCGACTATATCATATTGCCTGAGGACGGACTAATACCGCTGCCCGCACATACGCCTTGGCTTGAAAACGACAGCCTTAACTTTGTATATCAGCAGTACGAAATAGCTTCGTATGCCATGGGACCGATTGGGTTCAACATTGCCGTAAAGGACATCATGCCGTACGTCACCGACGAGCTCAAGGGGATACTTGACCAACGATAAAAGACCGTTATTCACCAACAGCGGCACTCACCCCTTGGATATAGGAGTTGAGTGCCGCTGTGTAAAGACTAAACTGTCACTTCATTCGTTTGATAAGAAACCTGTAACTGTACGTCTCGTCGTTGAGTTTGTACTGTTCAAGTTGTGCCGGTCCGCAGCTGGCGTTGCCGAGTCCGCGCATGGCAGCGTCAAGGTGAAGTACCACCTCTGGACGTTTAATGTCGCCCAACTGGTGATTGTACTTAGTCTTCCAGATATCTTCGTCGGTATAGTGTTGTGCGCTGAACGATAAATTGCCTCCAAGAGAGGTGAAGCACACACCCTTGCCGTCCTTGTCAGTGAGAGCAAGGGACTTGACGTCGCACCGTTCGCCCATACTTTGAGGTTTGGCGTAATTCTCTTTCATTTTGCTTACTGTGGTGCAATAACGTCCCACGAAGGCGCAGTCTTTGCGGTCAGGGTAGTTCTCCATGGGACCGCGTCCTATCCACTCCACGTTCTCAAGGCTGCGGTCAAGTATGGCCTGTAGACCGAGACGAGGGAAGAACTTGTCTGTGTTGGTAAAGGTGCACGCCACCTCCACCTCTCCTCCCATGTGTACGGAGTATACGGTGGTTATGTTGGAACGCAGCTGCTCCCGGCCCTCAACACATGCCTCTTGTATGAGTGTTATGGCGGTGACAACCTCGCCATCGTTGTTCTTCCCAACCTTTACGTCGTGCTTGACACATCTGTTACGGGTGGTGAATGACTGCTTGTCGTTGCTGATACTCCTGTATCCGTTGAACAGGAAGCTCCCCGAGTCTGGTGCCAGCATCTGCTTGCCGCCGTACGAAAGTTCCTTAACGCTGCCGTCTTTTAGGTTGACAGAGAAAGTCCAGTCGCTTCCACTGACTGTAATCATGTCGGCAGACTCCTTGCACTTCATGTCTGTCTCCTTTGACGCATAGTCGCTGAGAGAAACAGTGCCGCCGGGTGTGAGCATTATCTGCTCTGCTGCCACAGAATGTCCCTCCACAGCCCACTTGTTGGCTTTCTTCAGCTCCAACGAGAGGTTGAGGTGGTACATGCCTTTGGTCTCAGGCATTGCCACAGGCATGTCTATGTCCGCACTTTCGCCAGGTTTCACAGCTGGTATGGATGCCACTCCGCTGTTGACTACAGAACCATCGCGGAGCAACTGATAGCGGAGTATGTAGGACGAAAGGTCGTGGAAGCAGTAGCGGTTGGTGATTCGTATCTTTCCATTCTCAGTGGGTGCGAAAGAGACATACTGGTATACCTTTTTCACTTGTTGTAGTTTGGGAGTAATCTCCCGGTCGCTTGTGGTGATGCCGTTGCAGGAGAAGTCTTTGTCGTTGGGGTAGTCGCCGAACCCTCCTCCGTAGTACTTGTTACCGACAGGCTCACCGTACTTGCACAGGCTCTGGTCCACCCAGTCCCATATACAGCCTCCTATCATGCGGCGGCTCTCAAACTCTATGTAGTCCCAGTATTCCTTAAGGTTGCCTATGGCGTTACCCATGGCGTGGGCATACTCGCAAAGGAAGAAAGGCCTGCCCTGCTGTTGTTCGTTGCGGTCAGTCTGCTTCATGGATTCCACGCTGGGGTACATACGACTGTCCATGTCGGCTACCTCGTTCATACCCTCGTAATGTATGAGACGGTCGTCAAGTTCGCGTATGGCAGCTTTGCAAGCCACGAAGTTCTGTCCTCCGCCGCTTTCGTTGCCCATACTCCAGAAGATGACGCAAGGATGGTTGCGGTCGCGCATCACCATTCGCACTTGTCTGTCTATATACTGGTCTTTCCATGCGTCGTTGCGTGAGAGACTGTGGTTGGCGTGGCACTCCACATCGGCCTCGTCCATCACGTACAAGCCGAAGTAGTCGCAGAGGGCATACATGCGCGGGTCATTGGGGTAGTGACTGGTACGCAGCGTGTTGATGTTGTGGCGTTTCATCAGCAGCACGTCTTCCAGCAAGCTTTCCATAGGCACGGCCTTGCCGTAAAGCGGATGTATGTCGTGCCGGTTGGTACCCTTGAACATCACTCTCTTGTTGTTGATGTACACCCGTCCGTCCCGGTTCTCTATCTTACGGAATCCGTACTTCTGCGTGTAGATGTCTCCGTTGACGCATACATCAACGGTGTAGAGATTGGGAGTCTCGGCTGTCCATAACATGGGAGACGGAACTTCTATGACAGGGGTTACCTTCGTGTTCTCTCCTTTGCCTACGCCGTCCGCCCTCATCATCACCTTTTGCAACAGGGTGCCGTCCGGGCTGTAGAGCTTTACGTCTACGGTGGCGTCGGCTTTCTTGGCAAGGTTGAGCAGACTGACGTCCACTTTGAGCGAGGCGTGGCTGAGGTCTTTCCTAATGTCGGATGTGAGCCGTATGTCCTGCGCCTGCAGAGTCTGGCGCGCTTCCATGTATACGTTGCGGTGGATGCCGCTCATGCGGAACATGTCTTGGTCCTCAATGAACGAACCGTCGCTCCAACGGTATACCTCCACGCATACGAGAGCCTTGCGTCCGGGTTTCACGTAGCGTGTGATGTCAAACTCTGCGCCGGTGTTGGGACTTTGTGTGTACCCCACCTTCTTGCCGTTGACCCACACGTACGCGGCACTGTAGATGCCGTCGAAGTGGAGGTAAATCCTTCTGCCGTCCCAAGAGGCAGGTACCGTTATGGTACGTCTGTAACTGCCAATGGCATTGGGTTCCTGCTCCACGGTGTATCCCTCCTGTGTGCGGATCAGTGGCGGAACGTTCTTGATGGGGTATGTGACATTAGTGTATATTGGCGTGCCGTATCCCTTCATCTCCCAGCACGAAGGTACCGGAATAGTCTTCCACGCAGAAGCATCAAACGATGTCTTGTAGAAGTTCTCTGGACGGTCTTCCGGCTTTGGAGACCAGTGAAACTGCCAGTCGCCGTTGAGTGAGAGACGCAACGAGGATTTGGGGCTGAGCCAAGGCTTGTGGTAAGCTGGGTCGGCACTCATCTCTTTCTCGTCGGGATAGAGCAGTATGGTGGCGCGCGCTTTTTCCTTGTTGATGCCGAAGACACGTGGGTTCTCCCAGTCGTGTTTGCCGGCCTCTGATTCGGTAAGAGGTGTCACCTTGAGTCCGGTCTTTACCATTGTCCACTGCACGTTAACGTCTGTATCCTGTGCTTTGAGCTGCCATATACGGCCTCCAGGCTGACAGTTGTCGTTGTAACCTAACTTCAACCCAGCCACGCTGTTGGTGAGTGTGACCCTACCGTTGGCAAGTTTGGTAATCTTCCACTGCTGGTTGCGGTTGCCGCCGTCTACGCTCCAAGTAAGCGCCTCGCCTTCGTTGCCGCCGTGGTTGCCGTTGTCCAGCGCAGTGTCTGTAAATGGGTTCACCAACACCCAGTAGTCCTTGGCTGCGGACGCATGCACCTGCCATACCTGCGACATAGATTTCTTGTTGACCGGACTGAACGTGATGCTGCCGCTTTGGTTGTCCAGCGCCAGTCCGTCGCCTATTTCCAGCCGGTAACCTTGAGTCTTGTCGTACTCCTGCGCATGGAGACTGTGAAGAGCCGCAAGCGCCATACCGAGAAAGGCTAAAGCTCTTTTTGCTTTCATACTTTTCCGATAGAATTTAAATGGTAACATAATTACTCTTTTTTGATGTAATGTAATAAGATAACACGTGCAAAGTTAAACAAATTATTCAAACCACACACATTCCGCACCGACAAAACGAAAAAATAGTGTCTTAGTGTGGTGAATTCCTTAACCCATTTAAGAAATAACTTCCACAGGTTTACGTGTGAAACATAGAGAAGCAAAGTCGTTGTTTGCGTTGCCGGAAAAGGCTACTGACTATGCGGAAAAATGAGTGGTAAACCCTAGGAGTCAAAACATCAATCAAAATTTGCTCGTTTCGTGGAAAAGCCGTAATTTTGCGCAAAATATAAGAAAAGGCATACATAAACACTACGAGATGAGTAAGAAGTTTACCGAGTGTAACAAATTGAACCTCAGCGATATTAATAAGGAAATTTTGGAGGAATGGAAGAGACACGACGTGTTTCATCGCAGCATATCGGAGAAGGAGGGTTGTCCCGACTATGTGTTCTTCGAGGGTCCTCCATCAGCAAACGGACACCCGGGCATCCATCACATGATGGGGCGCACCATCAAGGATACCGTGTTGAGGTACAAAACTATGAAGGGATTCAGAGTGAACCGCAAGGCCGGTTGGGATACTCACGGTCTGCCTGTGGAACTGAGCGTGGAAAAAAGCCTCGGTATCACTAAGGAAGACATAGGCAAGAAGATAAGTGTTGACGAATACAACAACGCTTGCCGCAAGAACGCGATGAAGTACACCAATGAATGGGCGGACCTCACGGACAAGATGGGCTACTGGGTGGACTTGGAGCATCCGTACATCACGTATGACAACAAGTACATAGAGACTCTTTGGTGGCTGCTGAAACAGTTGTACAACAAAGGTCTTCTCTACAAAGGATACACCATACAACCATATTCCCCTGCGGCCGGCACCGGGCTTTCTTCGCACGAACTGAACCAACCTGGTTGTTACCGTGATGTGAGGGATACCTCGGCTACAGTCCAGTTCAAGGTGGAGTCAGCGTCCGGTTCATCGGAAGCGGAGCGTGTCTATAATGCGCTTGCCGCCTATGGACTTCCCATTTATATCCTTGCTTGGACAACTACTCCATGGACGTTGCCTTCCAACACGGCACTCTGTGT
>CAVHCL010000131.1:15427-24119 GCA_963634425.1 Bacteroidaceae bacterium | reverse complement strand
GTCCATTCTTCCGCATCGTCGCTTGCCTCAAAAATCCAGTCTGACGGATCGTAGCTTGCATTGTCTTTGGCCGACGTTATGGAATAGCAGTTTATCCGCACCGGAGACGTATATGTATATGTAACGGAGACCGGAGAATTGAAATTGCAGCGGTAACGTGTGAGCCTCTGTTGGTCGTCCAACTTTGCCACAGTTTCCGATGTGCTCAAGGGTTCTGCAGAACCTTCTATGTTCTCCACTTCCGGCATCATTGTGGATGACTTGTCGCAAATAGCCGTACCGTATATCTCAAGTTCCCCTATCTTCACTTTTTTTTCTCCGCCTTCAGTCCCGGCAACACTGACTTCAAATTTCGTGAACGTCTTGCTTGTGGACAATGTGTATGTGGCTCTTGCCCCTCTTGCGGTGAAAGCCAAGGTACGGTTTGCCAGTTGCGTGCAGACTCCGTCTTCGTCAATGCCCGATATGTCGACGTATGACGGGTCAAGGCTGGCATCGTCTCCGCAGCAGATGCTGAACCCTGTCAACTTTACCGGAATGGACGTTTCCACAGTCCACTTCATATCATCACCGGATATTGTCGCACAGGTGCTCCCGTCATCGTCAACAAGCGGAGTGGTGTCGCCTCCGTCGCTTGCTTTAATCTTTGCCCACGAAGCAATGTCCTTATAGAACTGCCCGTATTCGATTTCGCCAAACAATTGCCATTGCGAAACGAAAGCGTCCTCTTCGGTAGACTTGAGCCTATAATACACGTATGGCGTGTCCTGTATGACATTGAAAACCGCAGTAGAGCCTGCGTACGGGAACACATAACCGTCCTTTGAGTCTATCACTTTCCACGAGACTCCATTGGCAGAACCTTCGAGCGTCCACGAAGACGGTGCGTTTTCCGTACTTGAGGTTATGCTGTAGGCACGGATGCGGTAGTTGCCGCACGTGTGGTAGACTGCGGTTAACGGTGTAGGCAGCGAAGCGTTGCCTTGGTGGTCTACAAGGATTTCCATTCCCTCGGTTATCTGTCCATCGCCTGCGGTGATGTCATTATCGCCGATTGCCCTGCCCAGAAGTTGCCATTCGGCCAACGAGAGTGCAGACGCACCCTCGCACATTTCAAATTGCAGGCGGAAATACGTGTATTCTTTATCTGAGGCAATGTCGTATGCAAATCTCTGCCCTCTTGTCGAAACGGCTTCCTTGTCCTGCGTATGAAGGGTATCCCATGTTTTACCGTCTGCAGACCCCTGCAAAGTCCACGACTTCGGATCTCCGTTGTCCAGTCCGGAGTAGAGGATGTAGCCTTGCAGACGCACAGGAGCCACAGAGTGATACTCTATCCAAGGCGACGTTTCCGCACCAAGAGGAAGTGTGATGCCGGTCGTCACATTTTCGTCCACAAGCGCTGACAAGTCGGCAGAGCCGTCGGATGATGAGAAGGAAAGGTTGCCGCCAATGTTTGTGATATCACCATAGAGGTTGTTCTCCGACTTAAACTCAAACCAGTTGAGCGACATCAGATTTACTCCGGAAACGCCGGAAGCCACAAAGTATATGTTGTGTTTGCCATCTATGGGCGTGGAGAGCATTTTCTCCACTGTCTTCCACTTTGCCGTCTCCTCAAAGTCTTCGCCGGAGATGGTGCATATGAGTTTGCCGTTCTTGTTGTCCGGAGCGTCCGCATAGACATTCAGTTGGGCGTACGTCCTGTATGCGTAGGCTCTTACTGTGAGGTGAGAGGCGGCCTTGTCGGAGAAATCCACGTTTTTGTAGCCTATGTAATTAGTGTTTTTCAATGCCTTCACCACGCCCGTTCCGTCATCGTCGTTGTCGGCATCCTGCACATCAGCGTTTCTGATAAAGTTGAAGTTCTCCGCTTCGTTTCTCGTGTATGCGTCGTGTCCGTCCACAGCGCCAAGATGGGCGTTGAATGCGGCGGAAACGCAAGTGAAACAGCCTTCATTGCCGAATGTCTTCTCGCTGTCGCCTTCTTTATGTTTGAAGTCCTCTTCCGCCTTTGTAAGCCATGCCGACGAGGTTATTCCGCTGGAGTTGCGGTTGTTCCACGCATGATAAGCGTTTTTGGCAAGCCAGTCGTAGTATTCGGGATGTCCGAACTTCTCGGCGTACATCCTTATGTATCTCATCAGTATGCCCTTGAATCCGCACAAGTCCCCCGAAACGGTTTGGCAGACGTGTATTATCCCGTGTCCGTTGGCAAGGTTGGACATTGTCCATTTTACGATAGCGTCAGCGTCTTCCTTGTATTTGGGGTCTCCGTAGTGTTCGTACAACAAGATGGCCGCACCCAGGCTAGTGCCCTGGTTGTAGGTTGAAGCCCAATAGTTGATACTTTTGCTGTTGAAGTCGCCCGAGTCAAAGACTTTCCCGGTGAACTTGCCGTTGCTGAATTCATAGAGGAAGTTTCTGTTCGCCTCGTATGTCTTTTTCGCCTTGTCGTAGTACGTCGTGTCGGCTGTGGCTATAGCCAGATAGCAAGCGCAGACAGACGCTGGACCGTTGATGCAGGCGTTGGTGCCGGAGCCTGTTCCCGGGGTGTGTTTCCATTGCAGCAGGTCGTTGCCGTAGCAATCGGCGCGACTGAACATTCCGTTGAAGTTGGTCTTGGAGGTGTTCAGGAACTTGGACTGTCCGGTAAGCAGATACCCTCTGACACAAGCGATGCACATCCACGCTATGTCGTCGTTGAACTCGTTGTACCCCGACACTCCCTGCTTGTACCAAGTAGTCTTGTTCCGCGCCAGAAAGTTGGTGTACAAGTCGTTGAACATAGTGGCGTACGTGTTGTCTCCGGTAGTCTCGTATGCGTCGAGCACTATCTCAAACATCTCGGCATCTCCCCACCAGCCTCCGTTTCCTATCACGTAGCCTGTGGAAGCCTTCTTGTAGTACTTTGCCTTCCATTTGTCCATCATGTCGTCGCGCATTTCTTTGGTGAAACGGTTGGGCATAGCTTCAGTGCTCTCCACTTTCCATTTTATGCGTTCCGGCGCTACGGACGACGCATTCACCAAGTACACCTTGCTGCCTTCGGTAACTTCTTCTTCGGATGCCAAAGCGAGACTTCTGGAAGTGTTGACGAAGATGTTGTAATATCCCTCCTCGCCTTCTACGGGGACAAGTTCCCAAGACCCTCTTGACATGGCGGAGACTTTGGCTATCTGCCCCACGGCAGCACCGTTGCTGAGTGTGCTCAGCCCGCCCAAATACCATTCGCTGTAGGCGTTGGAGAGGTAGAATGTGCCGTTGCCCTTTTCTTCAAGCACCCATCTCTGCGAATTGGTGTTGGTTTCTGTCCAAAGGACTACATTCTTTGACTGGTCAAGACTCGAGTTCTCCGTCATCAGCGACTTGCCGCCGATACACAGACGTACTGTTTGCCCACCCTCAAAAGCAAGGGCTTGCATGACAGGCATCGCTGCCATGGCGAGTAGTGTTGTAAGAAATTTTAATTTGAACATGGTTAATTAAATAGTGTATGGTACTTTTATGTCTCTTTCCATGCAAAGTTAACAAAATTTCACAACCGCACGAAGAAAGTGTTTGAAATTTATCTGTTGATTGCGCCACAGCGTTCACATTTCCCTTTTTTGTTCATCTTTGCCCCGCATTTTCCACATTGGTAACACGGAAATGACTTCTTTCTGTATCTCCGCACCGCAAATATTGCAAGTGCCAAGAGCACAAAACAGTTGGCTATACAGATGTGTACTGTGGAAAACAACATACAGGAGGCAAGGCATGTGCCGAGAAGCGTAAAGATATACAGCAGCGAGTCAAGAGGGCGAAGTTGCGAAAGCACCTCATCAACAGCACTTATGAAGAGGACCACCGTCAACCATAGCATAGCCACGAATATCCCGATGGGATGATCGGGAGAAAAGGGGTTGAGTGTGGGATGATAGTAGTACTGCAGCCACGTCTCCGGAGAAAACTTCTGTATGCAGGCATAAAGGACGGAAGCCGAACTTACTGAGAGTATCAGCATGGAAGGGTAAAATGACGGGATGTCGTGGACGAACACCAAGTGGAAATTCAGAAGCCCCCTCCGTCTGACCTCTGTCAGCAAAACCACTGACAGGAGCACAATGGCGAAGTACCACTGGTTGAGTTCGCCCAGTGCCGACAGGAACTGCGAGATAGGGGCACCTGGTATGGAATTCTCAAGAAACACATTCTGCCTCAGCCACCCCATCGCAGTCTGGTCTCTTGCCAACTTCACCCACACGCTGTCTATTGAGTCCTCGGGAATGGTCATTATTTGTGCCACCACAAAACGGTCACCCTCGTACAAGCTGACGCATCCGGAGAGAGTGTCCACAGGTCTGTTGTGCAGAGGTTCTTCGCATTGCAGGGAAAGGCTGTCGCATTTTACTATGAAGTTGTCGTTCACTTTGTAGTACATAGTCCTCTCGCCGTAACTCATGTGGCACGAGGAGAAGAACAACGTGAACAGTATTATCAGAAACGGTTTATTCATTCAGCACCATCATTTCGCATCTGCGGCAATCAAACTCCAGCCTGAATGTCCTGCCGTCCGCCGACTCCAGGCGAAGCGGCTCCTTATATGCGGATTTGCCGTTGGACTGTTTGAGGCAAATCCCCAACTCGTAGCGTATGCAGTACTTGCATGTCATCAGCACAAGTGTTCTTTTGGCAGGTGTCTGTATCTCCAACGCAGGCTCCACTATGTCAGCTCCGGCATCGGTGTACGCTTTGCGTGCCATGGAGTTTGCCACATTGTCCTGGTATGTGCCGGTCACGCTGATGGGCAACGGCTCGCCGGTGTTCGTCTCCGGCGCATCTTTGGTATGCGCCCGGGACTTGACTGCCTGTTGCACAGTGTCGCGTCTCCATTGGGCAAGCACGCTCTGCGGGATGAACCATTGCTCCTTCATCCTCACTTCCACGTTTTTACATTCATACACAGTGTTTCCCAACTTATCCAGCACTTTGGTTATGTTGAGTCTTTGGTCACTCTTTGCCGTCTCGTGCGCATATTCAAAGCAGAGGTCTCCTTTAGTGCCGTTGTCCGCCGCAAACGAGAGACGGAATCCACTGTCAGTATCCTCCAGCAAGAAGCCGGCTCCCACTTTGCGTGTGGCTGTCTTTTGTTCCATTGTGCGTTTCCACCTTTGGTCGAAGTTGCGCCACAATGTGTCTCCTTTCCTTACGCCCGGCATTCGGGCAGGGAAAATCCTGTTGCCGTCGGCCCTGTTCACACGAAAGCCATGCAGTATGTTGCGCTCGTCAAAGTAACACAGCCCGTCTCCGTTCTCAAACGAAGCCGTCCCCGACACCACCAGCGAGCCAGGACTCGTTTCCTTCACTTTTCCCACCTCCTGCCCCATGCTCTTCGGTGTCAGCATGGAGGCCATGGCTTTCTTTCTACCGTGCAGGAAACAGTCTGTAAAACCGCGCGAAAACCCTTGCGAAAGGTTTGGCTTGAAGCCTAACGAGACATCTCCGCAGGAAGTCCTTGTGTACCCTTCACTTCTCGCCATTATCCTGTCCAACTGTTGACGGTAATAGGCTGTCACGTTTTTAACGTACGCCACATCCTTCAGCCTGCCTTCTATCTTGAAGCTCCGCACGCCCGCATCCATCATTTCCTCCAAGTAGTCGCTTCTGTTCATGTCTTTCAGCGAAAGGGGGTATCTGCCGCACGGAACACGTTTGCCGTCAGCATCCTTCAAGTTGAACGGCAGTCGGCAGAACTGCGAACATTCGCCCCTGTTGGCCGACCTTCCGAAACAATACTGCGAGGCAAAGCACTTGCCGCTATACGACACACACAGGGAGCCGTGGCAAAACGCTTCCAGTGTCACTTCAGGCGCAACCTTGTGTATTTCTCGTATTTCATGTATTGAGAGTTCCCTTGCCAACACCACCTGTCTGAAGCCGAGCGAACCAAGTGCCTTCACCTTGTCGGCGGTACGGTTGTCGGTCTGCGTGCTTGCGTGCAGCGGTATGGGAGGAATGTCCATCTTCAGCAGGGCTAAGTCCTGCACTATCAATGCGTCCGCGCCAGCCTCGTAAAGTCTGTGCGCAAGCAGCCTTGCCTCTTCCAGTTCGTCCTCGTAAAGGATAGTGTTGAGCGTCACATAGACCTTCACCCCAAACGGGTGCGCATACTCCACCAGCTCCGCTATGTCCTCCACACTGTTGCCGGCATCAACACGCGCCCCGAACTTGGGAGCGCCCAGATACACAGCATCCGCCCCGTGGTCAACAGCAGCCTTGCCGCACTCCAGTGTCCTGGCGGGAGAAAGCAATTCTATGCCGGTCATCGGGGTATGCATACTAATGGATATCCTCTATGTTGTATGGCGTCTCCTGATAGACATAGTAGTTCAGCCAGTTCTGGAACATCAGGTTGCCGTGTGCCCTCCATGTCACCAGCGGTCCTTTGTCGGGGTCGTCGTCTTTGTAATAGTTGTACGGCATGTGTATGTCGAGCCCCTTGCCCATGTCCCTCTTGTACTCGGTGTCCAATGTCAATGGAGAGTACTCCGAGTGGCCTGTGATGAATATTTCCCTTCCGTTTCTTGCCATCACCATGGAGACCCCGCTCACGTCGCTCTCCGCGATGATGGTAAGCCCGGGCACTTTCTCTATGTCTTCCCGTCGGATTTCAGTATGGCGGCTGTGGGGCATACAGAACACGTCGTCGAAGCCTCTGAAGATGGGAAGCTGCGGAGCGAGGATGTACTGGGGGAATATGCCGAACATCTTCTCCGCAAGAGGATACTTGGGTACCCCATAGTGATAGTAGAGTCCGGCCTGTGCCGCCCAGCAGATGTAGAGGGTGCTCGTCACGTGCGTTTTGGCCCACTCGAATATCCCGCTTATCTCCCCCCAATAGTTGACATCCTCGTACCTCAGGTGTTCCACCGGCGCGCCGGTGATTATCATCCCGTCGTACTTCTCTTGTTTCATGTCGTCGAAGTCGCGGTAAAACGCCTTCATGTGTTCTATTGGAGTGTTCTTGCTTGTGTGGGCCTTCACCTTCATCAACTGTACTTCCAGCTGCAGCGGAGTGTTGGAGAGCAGCCGTATGAGGTCGGTTTCTGTGGTCACCTTCAGCGGCATGAGGTTGAGGATGGCTATCCTCAGAGGACGTATGTCTTGCGAGTCTGCCCTTTTGTCACCCAGCACGAAGATGTTCTCTTTTTTCAGGAACTCTATGGCCGGGAGTTTGTCCGGAAGTCTTAAAGGCATAATGGAAACGTTATTTTGTTATTTACTTGACTATTACCAGATTGTCACCCTCTCGTTTTGCGGAATGTACATCGGGTCTTTGTCCGTTATGCCAAAAGCCTCGTACCAAGAGTCCACGTGCGGCAGTTGTCCGTTCACTCTCCACTTGCCCAATTGGTGCGGGTCGCTCTTCACCCGTTTTCTTATCTCCTCCTCGCGTATGTTCTGTCCCCACACGTTGGCGTATGCCAGGAAGAAGCGTTGCTGCGGTGTAAATCCGTCTTTCTCCTTGAGGGGATTGTTCTTGGTGGCGTTGGCGAGTGCCTGGAAAGCCACCATCAGCCCTCCGTGGTCCGCCATATTCTCGCCCAAGGTGAGTGCTCCGTTGGCATGCAGCCCCGGCAGGACTTCTATCTTGTCGTGGAAGTCCTTCATGACCTTTATTCTCTCTTCAAAGCGTTTAGTGTCTTCTTCCGTCCACCACTTCGACAGGTTGCCGTCCTTGTCGTATTTCGAACCCTGGTCGTCAAATCCGTGGGTCATCTCATGGCCGATGACCACACCGATGGCTCCGTAGTTGAACGCGTCATCGGCATTCATGTCAAAGAAAGGAGGTTGCAGGATGCCGGCAGGGAAACATATCTCGTTGGTGGTGGGGTTGTAGTATGCGTTTACGGTCTGCGGTGTCATGAACCACTCGTCCCTGTCAACAGGCTTGTTGAACTTCTCCTCCACCTCTTTCTTTATCTTCCATTCGGCGCAGGCCAGCACATTGTTGAGGTAGCTTTTCCCAATCTTCAGGTCGGTGAAATCCTTCCATTTGTCGGGATAGCCCACCTTTACGTAGAATGCGTCCAGTTTCTCGTGCGCCACCTTCTTTGTCTCGTCGCTCATCCATTCCTGTACGTCTATGCGTTCTCCCAGGGCTGTCTGCAGGTTTGCCACAAGCTGTTCCATTCTCGTTTTCGCTTCGGGCGGGAAGTACTTGGCCACATAGAGTTTGCCCAAAGCCTCGCCAAGGCAGTTCTCCACGCTGCTCACCGCGCGTTTCCACCTCGGTCTGTCCTGTTGCTTTCCGCTCATGGCAGTTCCCCAGAAGGCGAAGCTCAGCCTTCCGCTCTCGTCGTCGATGTACCTTGACGCAAAGTCGATGGCGTGCCACAGATACACGTTCTGCAAAGCCTCTTTGCTTTCTTCGGCATAGATTTTCTCCACCTCGTGTATGGCGTCGGGCTGGCCTACTATCACCTCTTTGATGCCCTTGATGCCGAAGTTGCCGAAATAGTCGTCCCAGTCTATGCCCTTGAAGTTTTCCTTCAGGTCGGCATAGGTCATCTTGTTGTAGTTAAGCTCGGGATTTCTCAGTTCTGTCATGCTGCGGCTTGCCTTAGCCAGCCTTGTCTCCACCCTCATCACGTCTTCAGCCATCTGCGCCGCGTCTTTCTCAGGGAATCCCAAGTGGTTGGAGAGTTTG
>CAVHCL010000131.1:0-15417 GCA_963634425.1 Bacteroidaceae bacterium | reverse complement strand
CATATTCCTTGTAAGCCTTGCGTATGGCCGCAGTGGCTGTGTCGTTGTCCAGATAATAGTCTTTCTGTCCCAAGGTGAGACCTCCCTGCACTATGGTGATGATGTTGTTCTTCGAGTCTTTCTCGTCGGCTCCTATATAGTAGCCAAACAGTCCGTCTATGCCCTTGCGCTGCATCTCCTTCCACGTGCCGTTCAGCCAGTCTTCGGTAATCTGGGGAGAGTTCCGGTAACCGTCGCAGCGCAGTAGTCCCTCCAGGTCGTACAGCGATGTCTCCTCCAGAGCCGCGGTGTCCATGGCACTGTTGTACATGTCTGCTATCTTCTGCTCTATGCTTCCCTCTGCATTGTCCAGTCCGGCCACGCTGTCTATCAGCGAGCGCAGCCTCTCGTTGTTGTTTTCCTGCAGCACGTCGAAACTTCCGTATCTGCTGTACTCACCGGTCAGCGGATGCGCTTTCTGCCAACCGCCGGTGGCGTACATATAGAAATCCGTCCCTGCCTGATACGTAGAGTCCAGGTTTGCCAGGTCTATGCCCGAAGACTGTCGTTTTTCGCCAACACCGCAAGCTGTGGTTGCGGTCAAAGCCACTATGGCCATAATGTCCTTTATGTTCATGTTCTTTATCATTTGTTTCATTGTGTTTTCTCTTATGCCTGGTTTTCCGTTCTCTCCAATTCTTCGGCGGCTCTCTCCCACTCTTCCTCCGCTTTTTCCAACTGCGCCCTCAGCTTGCCGTGCCTCTCGTACATGGTGTTGTCGGCAGACTTCGCAGGGTCTGCCATCTGGTCTTCCAGAATGTGTATCGCGGCTTCCAGTTGCGAGACGTTCTCCTCTGCGTCCTCCACTGCCTTTTGCAGCTTTTTCCGCATCCTTGCCTTAGCTTTCTGTTCTTCGTATGAGAGTTTTCCACGCTCCGTCTCATGTGCAGGTGTCCGTTCCTCCATCGGCGCATGAGCCTTAGTGTTCATGGATGTGAGTTCTGTCATCTGTTTCTCGCGCAGGAAGTCGTAAATGCCGCCTATGTGCTCCCTCACTCCTCCGTTGGCAAACTCGTAGACCTTTGTCACCAGCCCGTCCAGAAACTCACGGTCGTGGCTTACTATTATGGCGGTACCGTCGAAATCGCGTATCGCCTGCTTCAGCACGTCCTTGCTCTTCATGTCCAGGTGGTTGGTGGGCTCGTCCAGTATCAGGCAGTTCACAGGCTCCAGCAGCAGCTTTATCATGGCCAGGCGTGTGCGTTCTCCGCCCGACAGGAACTTCACCTTTCTGTCCGAAGCCTCTCCGCCGAACATGAACGCTCCCAGGATGTCCCTTATCTTAAGGCGTATCTCACCCTTGGCCACACGGTCTATGGTGTCGAACACGGTGAGATCGCCGTCCAGCAACTGTGCCTGGTTTTGGGCGAAGTAACCTATCTGCACGTTGTGTCCCACTTTCAGGTTGCCGCTGTAGAAAGGATCGTCGCCGCTGCCGGCGTGTGTCAGTCCGGCAGCTTCCATGATGCACTTCACCAGCGTGGTCTTGCCTTCTCCGTTTCTTCCCACGAAAGCCACCTTTTCTCCCCTGCTTACGGTGAGGTTGACATTGCAGATCACCGTGTGCTCTCCGTACTTCTTCGTCACCTCGTCGCATATCACCGGATAGTCGCCGCTGCGCATGGAGCAGGCGAACTTCAGCCTCAGCGCCGAACTGTCCACTTCATCCACCTCTATGGGCACAATCTTCTCCAGTTGTTTTATCCTGCTCTGCACCTGTATTGCCTTTGTGGCCTGATAGCGGAAACGGTCTATGAACGCCTTTATGTCAGCTATCTCCTTTTGCTGGTTCTCGTAGGCGCGCAACTGCTGTTCCCGCCGTTCGGCTCTCAGCGCCACGTACTCGTCGTACTTCACCTTGTAGTCGTACACCTTGCCGCACGATATCTCCAGCGTGCGTGTGGTGACGTTGTTGATGAACGCACGGTCGTGGCTCACCAGCACCACAGCGTTGGCCTTGGTGGCAAGGAACTGTTCCAGCCACTGTATGCTCTCTATGTCAAGATGATTGGTGGGCTCGTCCAGCAGCAACACGTCGGGGCTTTGCAGCAGCAGCTTAGCCAGTTCTATGCGCATCCTCCACCCTCCGCTGAACTCACTGGTGGGTCTGTCAAAATCAGAACGCTTGAACCCGAGACCCTGCAAGGTGCGTTCCAGCTCAGTCTGGTAGTTGTTGCCGCCCATCAGATGGAACTGCTCGCTCTTCTGCGTGAACTCGTCCACCAGCTGCATGTACGACTCGCTGTCATAGTCTGTGCGTTCCGCCAGCAGGGCACTTGTCTCATCCAGTTCCTTTTGCCGGGCTTTTATCTTCTCAAACGCCTTTTCGGCTTCCTCCCTCACGGTGTGCCTGTCCTCCAGTATCATCACCTGAGGCAGGTAGGCTATAGTACATTCCTTGGGCACGCTCACACTTCCGGCGGTGGGGGCTTGTATCCCGGCTATTATCTTCAGCATGGTGCTCTTGCCGGCTCCGTTCTTGCCCACCAAGGCTATGCGGTCCCGGTCGTTGATTACGTAACTCACGTCCGTAAACAACGGTTTCGTGCTGAACTCCACTCCGAGACGGTCTATTGATATCATTCTTTGCTATTCCTGTTTTCGGTGTGCAAATTTAGGCAAAAATAGGCGATTAGTGCATGATGTGCACGCAAAAGCTATGAAAATGTGCCAAAAAAAAACGCATTTGCAAGGTTTGGTTATTTATTTTACGTACATTTGTGCCATTATCCCGTGCACGTGTACAAGAAGTGTATCCGGCTGTAAAGAGCAAACAACATTACATTATTAATTACATTTACCATTTTATATTTATGAATATTATGACCAGAACATTCAAGCACGCAGGAGTCCTTTTTTCCTGTGTCATTTTGGCGGCTTTGACCTCATGTGGAGAAACTAAAAAAGAAAGCCAGGCAACCGGCGGGATCGAGGCGAAGACTGAGAAGGCGGAGGAAGTGGACACCAAGGACATTTTCTTCTTCACCCCCAAACACAGATCCGAAAAATACCAGCCTACAGAGGCCAAGATGGCGTTCACAAAGGAGTTTGAACACGTCAAGGAAAGCGAGTTTGAGGGAAACGCCAACATAAAGGAGATATGGTTCAGCAAAAAGATGAACCACATCCAGAACAACGCTTTCAAGGGATGCACCTCTTTGGAGAAAGTTCATTTCCAGGGACCGGTGGCTGTCATCAACGACAACGCTTTCGAGGGATGCACGGCTCTCAAAAACCTCACCGTAGACGCGTACACCGTAGGCGTGGAGTCGTTCAAGGGATGCAAGTCGCTCACCACGGCACATTTCGGAGAGCATATATGGTGGATAAGGATTGGCGCGTTCAAGGATTGCTCCAACTTGAAGAGCATCCTGCTGACCATAACCATGAAGAAACTCGAGGACGGAGCTTTTGAGGGATGCAACGCGGTGGAGGAACTCACCATTCCCAACGACTTCAAAAACCGAATGTTCGGTATGTTTGCCGACTGCAAGAAGATGAAAAAGATATACCTCCTCGCCACCGAGTTCTACGAGATGCCCAAAAACTGCACGCCGCTTGCGGGCTGTACACTTTACGTCCCCGACGCTTTCCTGAAACAGTACCAGGCGGACGCAGAATGGAGCAAGTTCGGAAAGATAGAGCCGCTGAGCAAGAGCGCGCACTACACGGCTGAGGGATTCCTGCGGAAATGAGCAGTCTGTATCTATGGGTTTTATAAGGCTCATGTAGCAACTTTCCTCTCCTCTGGCAGTCAGCAACAAGAAGGGTGCGCATCGGCGATGCGCACCCTTCTCATATATAACTTGACTTTGCCTGCGGACAATGCGTAGGCAAGTGTCCGTTTACCTTATGAACAACATTTCCCTGTATTTGGGCAACGGCCACATCTCGTCGTCCACTATCAGTTCCAGTTTGTCCACGTGGTAGCGTATTTCCTCTATCAGCGGCGCCACCGTGTCGTGGTAAGCTATCGCCTTTTCCTTTTCGTCGACAATCTTGTTTGCCACTTTGCGCGCGTCAATGAGTTTCTGCACGTTTTCGGTGATGAAGCCAGTGTGTCCGCTTATCTGCTCTATGAGCGAGATGTTGTTGGCGCTCAGCTTGCCGGCTGTGTCTGCGGGGAATATTTCCTTCACCTTGTGCACGTTGTCTATCAGCTGACTCTGGTACTTGGTGGCCACCGGTATGATGTGGTTGAGGCAGAGGTCTCCGAAGATGCGTGCCTCTATCTGTATCTTCTTGGTGTACGTCTCCTCCTTTATCTCGAGGCGAGCCTCCAGCTCCGCCTTTGTGAGCACGTTCATGCGTGTGAACATCTCCACGCTCTCGGGCGTAGTATAGTTGGCGAGCATGAGCGGTGCGCTGCTCTCGGTGTCCAGACCGCGTGCGGCGGCCTCTTTCTTCCACTCGTCGCTGTATCCGTTCCCTTCGAAGTGTACGGGCTTGCACACCTTTATGTCCTCGCGTACAGTCTTGAGTATAGCCTTCATTGGCTCCATACCACCCTCTATCAGAGAGTCCACCCTTATCTTGAAGTCTGTGAGAGCTTCAGCCACGGCGGTGTTGAGCACTATCATGGCGGCAGCGCAGTTGGCTTGCGAACCCACGGCGCGGAACTCAAACCTGTTGCCCGTGAATGCGAAAGGCGAGGTGCGGTTGCGGTCGGTGTTGTCCAACATCAGTTCCGGTATCTGCGGTATGTCCAGACTCAGAGCCTGTTTGCCAGCCAAGTCAATTGTCTCGTTGTCGGTGTCGTTCTCCAAGTGCTCCAACAAGTCGGTAAGCTGCTTGCCAAGGAAGCTTGATATGATGGCTGGCGGAGCCTCGTTGGCACCCAGACGGTGTGCGTTGGTGGCAGATATGATGCTCGCCTTGAGCAGTCCGTTGTGACGGTATACAGCCATCAGCGTCTCCACTATGAAGGTAACGAATCTGAGGTTGTCCACCGGTGTCTTTCCGGGAGCGTGCAGCAGCACACCAGTGTCTGTGGACAGCGACCAGTTGTTGTGCTTTCCGCTGCCGTTGATGCCGGCGAACGGTTTCTCGTGCAGCAGACATCTGAACCCGTGCTTCCTTGCCACTTTCCTCATGAGCGACATTATCAGCATGTTGTGGTCTACTGCCAAGTTTGTCTCCTCGAAGATGGGAGCCAACTCAAACTGGTTGGGCGCCACCTCGTTGTGCCTTGTCTTGCAGGGGATGCCCAGTTCCAGAGCCTGTATCTCCAAGTCTTTCATAAACGCAGCCACACGTCCGGGGATGGAGCCGAAGTAGTGGTCGTCCATCTGCTGGTTCTTGGCACTGTCGTGTCCCATCAGCGTGCGTCCGGTCATCAGCAAATCGGGACGCGCGGCATAGAGTCCCTCGTCCACCAAGAAGTATTCCTGTTCCCATCCAAGGTTGCTCACCACTTTCTTAACGTCGGGGCAGAAGTACTTTGCCACGTCCGTGGCAGCCTTGTCCACAGCTTTCAGAGCCTTCTTCAGCGGAGCCTTGTAGTCGAGTGCCTCTCCGGTGTAGGAGATGAACACTGTGGGTATCATCAGCGTGTCGCCTATCACGAAGACCGGGCTTGCGGGATCCCATGCCGAGTATCCCCTTGCCTCGAATGTGGAGCGTATGCCTCCGCTGGGGAAACTGCTGGCGTCGGGCTCTTGCTGTATCAGTTCCTTGCCGGTGAACTCCTCCACCATGCCGCCCTTCCAGTCGTGCTCCACAAATCCGTCATGCTTCTCGGCAGTGCCTTCGGTGAGCGGCTGAAACCAGTGTGTGCAGTGTGTGGCTCCCAGCTCCATAGCCCATTTCTTCATACCCTCCGCCACAGCGTCGGCTGTAGCCATGTCCAGCGTGCTCCCGTTGTCCATGACATCGCACATCTTCTTGTATACCTTGGCAGGAAGGTACTTGAACATCTTCTGCCTTGTGAACACGTACTTGCCGAAGAACTCGCTCGGACGCTCTTCGGAGTTGGGCACTTCTACGGGCTTCTTCTTAAAAGCCTCGCCTACCACTTGGAATCTCAGTGTACTTGACATAATGTATTGATATTAAGTGACGGCCTCGCCTGATGTGTGGGGCTTGACCTTGTTGTTCTTTCGTTTTGTCTTAAATCCGCTGCAAAGGTATGACAAAATGTTTATTCTGCAAACAAATTCTGACAAAAAATTAAGCAAAATTGCCAATTATATATCTTTTTGTCTTGCAAACGCCTCATTTAGGTTTCTCCATGCTCTCGTAGTACTCTATGAAAGTCTTTTTCAGCATCCTCAGTCCGCCTATGGTGGGATAGTCGCCGGTGAAATACCAGTCGCCGCTGTGGTTGGGGCACGCATGGTGCAGTCCGTCCACGGTCTGGAATATAATCTTCACCTCGGTGCCCACGTCTTCGGGTGTCAGCAGCCTGGCTATCATTTCGGAAATCTCCTCGTCGGTGAACGGAGCGTATATGTCCTTCACGGGGTTCTCCCCGGAGTCAGTGTCCTGGCAGCGCGCGTACACGTCGTCTATCACGTTGTCCATATGCCTTTGGCGCAGCAGCGATATGGCGGCCTTAAAGGCCACGAACTGGTCAAGGCTGGACATGTCTATGCCGTAGTAGTCGGGGTAGCGTACCTGCGGTGCCGACGACACTATGACGGTGCGCCGCGGGTGCAACCTGTCCAGTATGCGTATGATGCTTTGTTTTAGCGTGGTGCCTCTCACTATGCTGTCGTCTATTATCACAAGGTTGTCCGAGTAAGGCTCCAGACTTCCGTAGGTGATGTCGTAGACGTGCGCGGCAAGGTCGTTGCGGCTGTTGCCCTCAGCAATGAAGGTGCGCAGCTTTATGTCTTTGATGGCAACTTTCTCGCTGCGTATGCGTGTGTGCATTGGCACTGCGCCTTTGGCTTTCAAGTCGTTCAGGTAGAAGTCCATTCCCTCCAGCAGTCCGTAATACGCCACTTCCGCCGTGTTGGGTATGTACGAAATGACCGTGTGCTCTATGTCGTGGTCTATGGCAGGCAGTATCTGCGACACGAGCCGTCTTCCCAGTTCCTTGCGTTCCCTGTAGATGTCCTTGTCGCTTCCACGGCTGAAGTAAATGCGTTCGAAAGAGCAGGCTCTCTTCTCTTGCGGCTTGTTGGTCTGGCACAGCTCCACCTTTCCCGACTTGCGCACTATGACTGTCTGTCCCGGCTCCAACTCGTGCACCTGTTCGGCGGTGATGTTCAGAGTGGTCTCTATCACGGGGCGTTCGCTGGCAAGCACCATTATCTCGTCGTCCTGATACCAGAACGCGGTGCGTATCCCCCATGGGTCGCGTATGGCGAACATCTCCCCGCTGCCCGTTATGCCGCACATTACATAGCCTCCGTCCCACAACGGACTGGAGGTGCTCAGCACTCTGCCCATGTCCATACGGTCTTCTATGGCGTATGTGAGCTCTGTGCCCGTCATACCTTCGGCTTTACATTCGTTGTACAGACGTTCCGCCTCGCGGTCGAGCCGGTGTCCCACCTGTTCCAGCATAATGTGCGTGTCGGCGTACTTCCTGGGGTGCTGTCCGTCTGCCACTATGTGCCGGAACACCTCGTCCACGTTGGTGAGGTTGAAGTTGCCGCACAGAGCCAGGTTCTTGGCTCTCCAGTTGTTGCGCCGCAGGAAAGGGTGTATGTAGTCCAGCCCGCTCCGCCCTGTGGTGGAGTACCTCAGGTGTCCAATATAGAGTTCCCCCACGAAGTGTCCCTCGTGTGCCCTCTCCCCTATCGTCTTGAATATTTCACCTATGGCGGACGGTCCCAAAGCTCTCTCGCGGAACATATATTCCTCTCCGGGTGCGGCGTGCAGCTTCACGCACGCCACTCCGGCTCCTTCCTGCCCGCGGTTGTGCTGTTTCTCCATCAACAGGTACAGCTTGTCCAGTCCGTAGTGTGATGTGCCGTATTTCTCTTGGTAGTATTCCGCCGGGCGGAGCAGCCTTACGAGTGCCACTCCGCAGTTGTGTTTAAGAGGTTCCATACCTTAGTCTGCGTGTTTTCTTTACAGGGTTGCCATTCTGTCCATAGCCTCCACGCAGTGCTCGTGTCTGCCGAAAGCGGTAAGCCTTATGTATCCTTCGCCCGTGGGGCCAAACCCCACCCCCGGAGTGGTCACTATGCTCAGGTTGTGCAGCAGCGTGTCGAAGAACCCCCAGCTGTCTGTGCCCTCGGGGGTCTTGAGCCAGATGTAGGGCGCGTCCTCCCCTCCGTGCACCTCGTACCCGAGACTGGAGAGCCTCTGCCGCATGAACGCCGCATTGCGCATATAGTACTGCACGGTGTCCCTTACTTGTTCTTTCCCCTGTGGGGTGTATATGGCTTCCGCCGCCCGTTGCGTGATGTACGACGTGCCGTTGAACTTGGTGCTCTGTCTTCTGTTCCACAAAGCGTTGTAACCGGTCTCTGTCTTTCCGTCGGCGGCGCGTGTGCGCAGGGTCTTGGGCACTATGGTGTAACCACACCTGACTCCGGTGAACCCTGCCGTCTTGCTGTAGCTGTGAAATTCTATAGCCACCTCCCTGGCTCCCTCTATCTCGTATATCGAGCGCGGTATGTCGGGATGTTGTATGTAGGCTTCGTATGCGGCGTCGAAGAGTATGAGACTGCCGTGCCGTCTGGCGTACTCCACCCACTGTGCCAACTGTTCCTTGGTTATCACCGTTCCTGTGGGGTTGTTGGGGTAGCACAGATATATAATGTCTATGTGTTCGGTTGGCGGCACCGGCACGAAACTGTTGTCCCTGCTAACCGGGAAGTAGGTGATGCCGCTCCATTTGCCGTCTTTAAGGCACCCTGCCCTGCCGCACATCACGTTGCTGTCCACATATACGGGGTACACGGGGTCTGTGAGACCTATGGTGCAGCCAGTGTCCAGTATGTCGCCTATGTTGCCGCAGTCGCTTTTGGCGCCGTCGCTCACAAACACTTCGTCCGCGTGCATCTCTATGCCGCGGGCTCTGAAGTCGTGCTCCACTATGGCTTGCCGCAGGAATTCGTAGCCTTGTTCGGGGCCGTATCCGCGGAAGGTGTCGGCGTTAGCCATCTCGTCCACCGCCTTGTGCATGGCTTCTATGCACGCCTGCGGAAGCGGTTGTGTTACATCGCCTATGCCAAGGCTTATCACTTTTCTGTCGGGGTGTTCCTCTCTGTACCTTTTCACCTTCTTGGCAATGTCGGAGAAAAGGTAGTTGTCCGCCAATTTTTGGAAGTTGTGGTTTATCATATACATATATGTGTACTGTCTGTCGTGTGTATGTGTGGCTACGGAAGGTCTGTCTCCCCCTCGAACACAGTGACAGCGGGCCCCGTCATCAGCAGGTGTCCGTTGTCCTCCCTCCATAGAGTGTGCAGTATGCCGCCGTCCATCTCTATGGTGCATTCTCTGCCGCACAGTTTGTTGACGCACGCAGCCACTGCCGTGGCGCAGGCTCCGGTGCCGCACGCCAGAGTGACACCGCTTCCGCGTTCCCACACTCTCATGCGTATGCTGCCGTCGGCACGCACGGTGGCGAACTCTATGTTGCACCGTTTGGGGAAGATGGGGTTAGTCTCCATCTGCCGTCCGTCGCGTTCAAGGCATATCTCCGTGGCATCGGGCACAAATATTACGAAATGCGGGTTGCCCATGGAGACGAACGTACCGTCCCATTTGTCCACGCGTCCGTTCACCAAGCCACCGTCGGGTGTGTCCATCAGCCTCCTGTCTTCCAGCTGTGGCACTCCCATGTCCACCGTGGCAGATGTCACCATGTCGTTCCCGTCGGTGTGCACCTCTATCACCTTTATGCCTGAGAGCGTGTCTATGACCACCTGTTTCTTGTCCGTCAGCCTGTGGTCGTACACGTATTTCGCCACGCACCTTATGCCGTTGCCGCACATCGTCCCCTCGGTGCCGTCGCTGTTGAACATCCTCATGGTGAAGTCAGCTTCCGGGGTGCGGCTCTTGTCTATCAGTATCAGTCCGTCGCTGCCTATGCCGAAGTGGCTGCGGCTCCACGCCTTGCTTGCCGCCGCGGGGTCAGGCACGGGCGACAGCGGGGTGTACACGTATATGTAGTCGTTGCCCGCTCCGTGCATCTTGGTGAATTTACATTTCATATCGCCTCCTTGTGTATGCCCTTCACAGCTCTGCCGCTGGGTTCGTTCATGTTCTTCCATGCCTTGTCCCACTCCAACGCCACGGATGTGGAGCATGCCACGCTGGCCTCGTGCGGCACGCTGCGCGCCGCACTCTCGCTGGGGAAGTGCTCCTCAAAGATGCTGCGGTAGCAGTACTCCTCCTTGCACAGCGGTGTGTTTATGGGGAACCGCTCGGCGGCATGCTGCATTTGGCTGTCGGACACTTGTTTTTCGGCGATGTCCCTGAGGGTGTCTATCCACCCGTATCCCACGCCGTCGCTGAACTGTTCCTTCTGCCTCCACACGACTTCCTGCGGCAGCATGTCGGAGAAGGCCTCACGCAGTACGCGTTTCTCCATAACGTTTCCGGGGCACATCTTGGCTTGCGGGGTGGTGCGCATCGCCACGTCCAGGAAGTCCTTGTCCAGGAACGGCACCCGTCCCTCCACGCCCCATGCGGCCAGACTCTTGTTGGCTCTCAGGCAGTCGTAGAGGTAGAGCTTGCCCAGTTTGCGCACCGTCTCATTATGGAACTCCTCGGCATTGGGCGCCTTATGGAAGTAGAGGTAGCCTCCGAATATCTCGTCGGCTCCTTCCCCCGAGAGCACCATCTTTATGCCCATGGACTTTATCACCCTTGCCAGCAGGTACATGGGAGTGGAGGCGCGCACGGTGGTAACGTCGTAAGTCTCTATGAAATATATGACATCCCGTATGGCGTCCAGCCCTTCCTGTATGGTGTAGTTTATCTCGTGGTGTACGGTGCCTATGTGTTCTGCCACCAGACGCGCCTTGTCAAGGTCGGGGGCCCCTTTCAGCCCCACTGCAAAGGAGTGCAGCCTTGGCCACCACGCCTTGGTGCGTCCGTTGTCCTCTATGCGTCCCTCGGCAAACTTCTCCGCTATTGCGCTTATCACGCTGCTGTCCAGTCCGCCCGAGAGCAACACTCCGTACGGCACGTCGCTCATCATCTGTCTCTTCACGGCGTCGCGCAGGGCTTGCCTTATGTCCTCGCTGCTTGCCGGATTGTCCTTCACGGCCGAATAGTCCATCCAGTCGCGCTGGTACCACCTCTTCATACCAGGGGAGGCACTCCACCAGTAGTGCCCCGGAAGGAAAGGCTCATACCTCTGGCACTCTCCTTCCAAGGCTTTAAGTTCGCTTGCCACGTACACGGTGCCGTCGTCGTCGTAACCTATGTACAGGGGTATCACCCCCATGTGGTCGCGCGCTATCATAAAGAGATCCTTCTCCTCGTCGTACAGCGCAAAGGCGAAGATACCATTGAGATCCTCCACGAACGAGGGCCCCTTGTCCCTGTAAAGGGCAAGTATCACCTCGCAGTCGCTCCCTGTCTGGAACTCGTAGCTCCCCCGGTATCTCTCCCTTATCTCACGGTGGTTGTATATCTCGCCGTTCACCGCCAACACTTGCTTGCCGTCTGGCGAAAAGAGTGGCTGCCGCCCGCTTTCCGGGTCCACTATGCTTAGTCTCTCGTGTGCGAGTATGGCGGTCTTGCCGCAGTATATACCGCTCCAGTCCGGTCCGCGGTGGCGCACTTTCTTGCTCATGCGCAGGGCTTTCTGCCTCAGTTCCGCCGTCTGGTGTTTGACGTTGAAGATAGATACTATTCCACACATAGTCTGCTGTCGTGTATTGAATGATGCTCTTACGTTTTCGGTGTACGTCCCTTACATAATTTCATGTTTGTTCCGAAATCGGTGGCAAAAATACATATAAATATTGATGTGCACAAGCATTGTGACAGATATTTTCACCGTCTTTGCGGTTTTTTGTTATGCCGGGGCGTACGAGCCGCAACCTTACAGTCTCGGACTGATGGCGAAACCTACGGTCAGGTACATGTGCTGCGTGCACGGGTTTGCCGTGAGCGTGGTGTACACAGGTATGTCCACCTTGTCCTTTACGCAGAAGCTCTTGCAGGCCTTCAGCGATATGTTGGTGACAGCGAAACCGCTTGTGCCGTAGTATGTGGTGGCGTACGGCACCGCACCCACGGTGGCTGTCCACTGGCACTTCACGAAGTTGAACGGCGCCGACAGTTCCACGTACGAGGAATAGGCTCTGTGACCGTCGCCGTCCACTCCGTCGCCGCCGGCGAAGTTGGTGTACCATTGCACTGCCACCGGACCGAAGTCGTAGCCCACGTTGCCTTCGAAGACATGGTTGGTTTTGTTGTTCTTGTAGAGGAAGTACCTGCCTCCTGGCTCATTCCCTTGGCTGAACCAATAGTCGGTGACCCCTATGTTGAAGCCCTTCACGCTGTATCCCAACGTCAAGTCCAACTCCCTGGTGTCGCTGGCGGAGGTGAGTCCGACACTGCCCCAGGCGTTGAGGCTGAGCCCCTTCCACGCTATGCCCAGCGTGGGCTGTATGGCGGCGTTTCCGCAGTCTGTTCCACGCCAGATGTACTGGCTTACTATATCAGTGGCAAGCGTGCCCTCCACTTTGTCTTGTGCGCTTGCGGCGGTGGTCACCACCGCTGCAAGCATTGCCAATGTTGTCTTTATGTGTCTCATTTGTACGTATGTTTTTGTCTGTTCTTATTAGTTGCAACAAGTCTCTCTTCATCAGTTGTAGCAAGCCTCTCCGTGCTCGTATATGTCGAGGCCTTCTTCCTCAATACGTTTGTCGCAGCGCAGTCCGCAAGTGTACTTGATGGCGCAGAAGATTATCATTCCTGCCACGAACGCGAACCCTGCCACTGACAATGCTCCCAGAGTCTGTACGCCTATGCTGGCCTCCACTCCGTAGGCCTCTGTGTTGCAGAACACACCTGCCAATATCGTGCCAAGCAATCCGCCTACTCCGTGTACAGAGACTGCGCCCACAGGGTCGTCAACCTTCAGCACCTTGTCTATGAAGTTTACAGAGAAGCACATGGCCACAGACACTACAGCCCCTATCAGTGCGGCAGCCCAGATGTCCACACAGTCGCAACCGGCGGTGATGCCCACAAGTCCTGCCAACACACCGTTGCACAGCATTGAGAGAGAGGATTTGCCATCCACTATCCATGTGTATGCCAATGCGGCTATTCCTCCGGTGGCGGCTGCCATGTTGGTGGTGACGAAGACGTGCGACATGCTCACTGCGTTGGCGTATCCGGTGGCGGCTACAGTGGAACAGGGGTTGAACCCGAACCATCCCATCCACAGGCAGAACACACCCAAGGTGCAGAGTGCAAGGTTGTGGCCGGGTATGGCGCGCGACTTGCCGTTCTCGTCATACTTGCCGATACGCGGACCAAGCACTATGGCACCTGCCAGAGCCAGCACACCTCCGCAGAGATGCACCACCGTGGAGCCCGCAAAGTCGTGGAAGCCCATCTCGGCAAGCCAGCCGCCGCCCCACGACCAGTGGCCCTCTATGGGGTAGACGATTGCTGATATCAATATGGAGTACACCACATACATGGAGAACTTGGTGCGCTCAGCCATGGCTCCGGACACTATGGTGGCGGCAGTGGCGCAGAACACAGTCTGGAAGATGAACGTACACTCGGCGGGCACGTTGCTGTCGCTGCCTATGAAACCGAAGCCCTCCCATCCGAACAGGGCGTTGCCGGCTCCGTACATTATGCTGAATCCCATCACCCAGTAGAGTACTGTGCCGAACATGAAGTCCGTGAAGTTCTTCATCAGTATGTTGGCGGTGTTCTTGGAGCGGGTCATGCCGGCCTCCACCAAAGAGAAACCCGGCTGCATCCAGAAGACGAGCATCGCTCCCAACAGCACCCACAGGGTGTCCAGTCCGTTCACATAGTCCTTGGCCTCTTCCACCAGTGGGGCAGCCGCAGTGTATAATGTAATCATAGTCGTATTCTTTTTTTTTCGTTTGTTGTACCTTTATTCTATTTCTTGTCTCTCAGCACCGTGTCGCCGTGCTCTCCCGTACGTATCGACCACACGTCTATCATGTCCGACACAAAGATGCGTCCGTCGCCCACCTCGCCGGTGTGTGCGGTTTGCATTATCACCTTCACAGTGGGTTCCACCAGCAAGTCGCGGCACACGATGCTTATCTTCATGCGCTCTATCACATCGGTGCTGTACTGCACGCCACGGTAGATGCGCTCCTGGCGGCTCTGCCCTATGCCGTGCACAGGGTGGTACTCAAACCAGTCAATGTCGCTGCCCAGCAAGGCTTCCTTCACTTCCTCGAACTTGGTCTTACGGATAATAGCTTCAATCTTTTTCATACCTCTCTCGGATTTGTTGTTATTAATGATACCATATATGGGTTTTTGTTATCAAAATGAAATCATATTCTTTATTTCGCTTGCAAAAGTACACCAAAATACCGATACAAGCAAGCAATTTGACAAAAAACATTGCAACAAACATCCATTTTCCCCTTCCTATACATTATAATATATATGAGCTGGATAATATATATGAGCTGGAGAGAAGTTCTATAAGGCCTGTGAATCCATCTATAATCCCACGGCACATGCCACCTTTCGCCCTCCGGTTAACATAATTTAACGGGGGGGTGACAGCTGCGCTTTTTATTTTGTACCTTTGCAGCCGTTAATTAAAAAATCATCTGTCAACGTAAAAAAAGTACAAAGAACAATGGAAAAAAGGAAAATCTACGAAGCTCCGGCCATGGAAGTGGTGGAGATGAGAACCCGGGAGAGCCTGCTCACCGGCAGTGATTTGAGCAGTACGTCAATTGAAGACGGCGACCTGAACGACTTTGAAAGTGGATGGGAGTAAAACCAAGGAAAGGAACAAGACAATGAAGAACAAACACATGACTATCGTGGCACTGGCTGCAGCAGCCCTCGCCACCTCCTGCGCTTCGGAAGACATCGCAGAACCACAGAAACAGAACCAGAACCAGGGCGGGACCCGCACAGTGACGCTCACCGCATCCGTAGCCGACGACAACACCACGCGCGTGGGAATGACCAAGAACGAGAACGACAACAGCAAAGCCAACTTCTATTGGCAAAAAGGTGATGCCATCTCTGTACTGACCCTGGGCGCAGACGGCTACTCCGCTGAGGAATTAACCACAACAGACGAAACGGATGGCACACAAACGGCGACCTTTACAGGCACATTGAAAGGAAATATGGCCGGATACGCCCTTTATCCCCACAACGAGAAGCACAGTTTTAGCCTTTCTGGCCCGACGGTCACCTACAATCTGCCCGCCTCGTACACATACACCACGGTGGATGGCAACATCTTCTCCAAGACCACGGACG
>CAVHCL010000130.1:14943-16814 GCA_963634425.1 Bacteroidaceae bacterium | reverse complement strand
AGACCCTGCAGCACGACAGCTACCGGGACGGACTGGAAGATGGGCGCGCGGAAGGATGGGAGAAAGGTATGGAGAAAGGACGTGCGGAAGGACGTGCGGAAGGACGTGAAGAAGGACGTGCGGAAGGACGTGAAGAAGGTGAAAAGCAAAAAGCAAGGAGTATCGCACAGGCGATGCTGCAACGCGGCATGGACATCCAGACGGTAGCAGAACTGTCCGGCCTGACGGCAGATGAAATCCGGTCGCTCACGTGAACGCTCCCATTTCCATTTCCCTGCCCGGAGTTTTTAACTCCAAATTTAACCTCTGTCAACAAATGTTTAGTGAACATAAAAAAATTGAAAAAGATGGGTGCGCATCGGCGATGCGCACCCATCTTCTGAATCTGATGTTACAAAATCGGGATGTTAGAGCTTGTCGTTGGAACCCAGAACATCAATGATCTTGTGCATATACATTTTCTTCATGTTCTCACGTGCGGGCTTCAGGTACTGACGCGGGTCAAAGTCGCCCGGCTTCTCGTCGAAGTGCTTGCGGATGGCCGCTGTCATGGCGAGACGTGAGTCGGAGTCGATGTTGATCTTGCAGACTGCGCTTCTTGAAGCTTCGCGGAGCTGCTCCTCGGGAATACCCACAGCATCGGGCAACTTGCCTCCGTGGGCGTTGATGGTGTCCACCTCTTCCTGCGGCACTGAAGACGAACCGTGGAGTACGATGGGGAATCCGGGGATGCGCTTTTCAATCTCGTGCAGGATGTCGAACGCCAATGGAGGAGGCACCAGCTTGCCTGTCTTCGGGTCGCGTGTGCACTGCTCGGGTGTGAACTTGTATGCGCCGTGGCTTGTGCCGATGGAAATGGCGAGTGAGTCGCAACCGGTACGCTTGCTGAAATCCTCTACCTCCTCGGGCTTGGTGTAGTGCGAGGTCTCGCTTGCCACCTCGTCCTCAACACCTGCCAACACACCCAACTCGGCCTCTACGGTCACGTCGTACTTGTGAGCGTATTCCACCACTTTCTTTGTGAGAGCGATGTTCTCCTCGTAAGGCAGTGACGAACCGTCAATCATGACGCTTGAGAAACCGTTGTCGATGCAATCCTTGCAGAGCTCGAACGAGTCTCCGTGGTCAAGGTGAAGCACAATCTGCGGATGCTCGCAGCCGAGTTCCTTGGCATACTCCACTGCACCCTGTGCCATGTAGCGGAGAATGGTGCCGTTGGCATAGTTGCGCGCACCCTTGGAAACCTGCATGATGACGGGAGACTTGGTCTCCACGGCTGCCTGTACGATAGCCTGCATCTGCTCCAAAGTGTTGAAGTTGAAAGCTGGGATGGCATAGCCACCTGCCACTGCCTTGGCAAACATTTCACGGGTGTTTACCAGGCCCAATTCCTTGTAACTTGTCATTTTCGTTTTGTTTTAAATAAGTATGATTACAAATAAACTTCAGTTCCTTGATTTCGCTTGCAAAGTTACGGAGATTTTGCGAAACGGCGAAACTTTTTTTCACCTTTAATGCGATATGTGGCAGAAGGGCGGTTGCTGTCTTTGTTGTCGTCCAACGCCGGTGTATGGGGCTTGAAATAAGCGGTTTTGCGTGATTTTATGAGCACAAAGGCAAAAAAAAGATGTACGGTGTACGGTAATCCGACATATTGTTGTATCTTTGCAGCCGATAATTAGTCATTAAGAACCATCCCTTATCCGCTTCCTTAATTAAACACAAGGAAATTCGGGGGTATAAAAAACAAATTGAAAATGAAAAAAGGTATCCATCCCGAGAACTACCGCCCGGTAGTCTTCAAGGACATGAGCAATGGCGACATGTTTTTGAGTCGTTCCACAGCCAAAACTTCCGAAACAGCGGAGTTT
>CAVHCL010000130.1:0-14933 GCA_963634425.1 Bacteroidaceae bacterium | reverse complement strand
CCTGTAATCAAATTGGAAATCAGCAGCACCTCTCATCCGTTCTACACCGGAAAGAGCAAGTTGGTGGACACCGCAGGTCGTGTGGACAAGTTCATGAACCGCTACGCACGCGCGAAGAAGTAACCTTGCTTCATTCAAGCTTCAGAATCACTGGCTGCAGACATTCCTCTGCAGCCTTTTTTTTGTCCTTTGGCAACTCCGCAGTCTGCAACTGCCATGTGACGGTGTTGTCGGCCACATTCAATGAAACGCACATCAGAGGCATTGCCTCCAACAAGCCCCGGGCCTCAGCGTCCATTTCCCCCTTTATGAAATCCGACACCTTTGGGCGGAGCGACTCTTTACTCTCCAACAGGTTCCACTGCAGGTCGTAAAATCTCACTTTGCTGTCTTTGGCAGGACCATAGTATGTGTTTGCCATACAGACAACGCTATCGCTGACGAGCATCATGGCCACATCGCTGTTTTCGGACATCTGCATCAGCATATAGTCCGGAGTCAGCATCTTCAGTTCAGACCATGTGTCCATCTTGTTCTTCACTTTGGCTGCCATGTTGTTTTCTATGAAGTCTATGCAGTCCAACTTGTTGTTTTTGGTCAAGAGAGGGAATATACTGTCCGGCGCGTCGGCAAAGATGTCCCTCATCATAGTCTTCTGCGCCATTGACGATACGGTGGCAGAGAATAATACAAGTAAGATGTAAAGTTTCATAATCCTGTCTGTTTTGTCCACTTTTAACGTTATTATGCCATGGGTGAAATGTATGTGCCGTTTCACTTATTGGTACCTATATAGAGCAGCACCATGCCCGCCAGCACCAGCGTCAGGTCAAAGGCTTTGCTGCGCAGGTTCTTCTCGTGAAACATGAGTGCGCCCAACAGGAAACTAACCACCACGCTGCCGCGGCGCACCATACTCACCACGCTTACCAAGGCGTTGTCGATACTCAGAGACTGGAAATAAGCGAAATCCGCCATGCTGAGGAATATGCTTATCAGCGGTATGGACCACGACCAGTGGAAGGCACACCCTTTTTCTTTCCTGTTGTGCAGCGTCATCACCACGGCTCCCATCATGAGGCATTGGTAGAAGTTGTAGTAACACTGTACCGTGAGTCTGTTGAGTCCCAAGCCGCCGTCTTCGGGACCTGCCATCAGGTATTTGTCGTACAGTCCGCTTATTGCGCCCAATACGGCAGCCGCCACGGTGCAGAGTATCCACTTGTTGTGCGTGAAATTGACACCCTCCTTGCTTCCGCTCCTTTTCAGCATGAAGAAGCTGATGACAGCCAGCAGCACACCTGCCCATTGGTAGAGATTCAGGCTCTCGCCGAAGAACAGCAAGGCTCCAAGCAGCACCATTACCGGGCGCGTGGCATTGATGGGGCCCACCAATGTGAGCGGAAGGTTCTTCATGCCCAAATAGCCGAGAACCCAACTGCTCAGCACTATGCACGATTTCAGCACTATGTGTTTCTGGGTCTCCCATCCGCCGAAAGGAGCGTACATCGCCATCGGCAAGAATATCAACGAACAGAAAAGGGTGTTCAGAAACAGCACCGGAAGCACGGCGTTTCCCTTTAGCGCATATTTCTTGCTTGCGTCGTAGAAGCCAAGCAGCGTTGCCGAGAGGAAAGCCAACAATATCCATTCCATATCTTAGTAGTCGTATTTGACATCAGCTAAAAAGAGGGCGTTGCCAGGCACGCTTTCTCCGGCGGAGCACCTGTCTCTGTCCTCTATCACGCGCCGGAAATCCTCTATGGACATCTTTCCGCGTCCCACTTCCACAAGTGTTCCCACTATAGCCCTTACCATGTTGCGGAGAAAACGGTTGGCGGTGATGGTGAACCGCCACCTGTCCGGTCCGATGTTGTCCCAGTGGGCTTCGGTAACGGTGCAGAAGTTGGTTTTAGTGTCTGTGTTCACTTTCGAGAAACTTGTGAAGTCCTTGTACTCCATCAGTGTAGCGGCAGCCTCGTTCATCTTTGCGAAGTCTGTCTTTCCGCACACCAGCCAACTGTATTGCCTGGCAAACGGATTCTTGGAGGTGTGCACGAAGTAGTGGTAGGTGCGGCTCTTGGCGGAAAAGCGCGCGTGCATTTCCTCCGTCACCTGTTCTACCTTCTGCACCGCAATGTCATGGGGGAGTATCTTGTTAAGACGGTATGCCAGTTGTGCGCAATCGGGAAACGGCATTTCAGCGGCAGACGGCACGTCAAAATGAGCCACCATCTTGGCGGCGTGCACTCCCGCGTCGGTACGCCCGGCTCCCACCACCTCTATGTCTTGTCGGCACAGGGTGGAAAGACACCGTTGCAGCGTCTCCTGCACACTTGCCCCATTGGGCTGAACCTGCCATCCGTGGTAGCGTGTGCCGTCGTAACTAAGAGTCACAAAATACCTCATCTTCCGCTGTCTCCCGTCTGTTTGTGCCTTGTGGCGCTGAGTTATCAAAAATGGGAGAAGCCCCTAAGGTCTTCTCCCATTGGGTTATGTCAGGATACTCAGTCCTTTATGCTCCAGTCCTCTTGTGTCTTGCGGACATAGGTCTGGTAGCGTCTCTTTGCGGCAGCCTTGCACGCATCGTAAAGTTCCTGAGCCTCCTGCGGAGCGGCTTTCTTAAGAGAGAGGAAGCGAACCTCACCTTCGAGGAAGTCTTGGAACTTGTCCCAATCGGGCTCCTTGCTGTCGAGTTGGAAAGGATTCTTTCCCTCTTCCGCCAAAGCCGGATTGTTGCGCCACAGATGCCAATATCCGCACTCCACTGCCTTTGCCTCCTCTGCCTGGCTCTTGCCCATGCCGCCCTTGGCTTTCAGACCATGGTTGATACATGGAGCATATCCGATGATAAGAGAAGGCCCGTGCCATGCTTCTGCCTCGCGGAACGCTTTGAGGCACTGGCTTTGGTCTGCGCCCATTGCCACCTGTGCCACATACACGTTGCCGTAGATAGCCTGCATCAGTCCTAGGTCTTTCTTGCCTACGCGCTTGCCGTTGGCGGCAAATTGCGCTATGGCGCCGATGGGAGTGGCCTTGGAAGCCTGACCTCCGGTGTTGGAGTACACCTCTGTGTCTATGACGAAGATGTTGACGTCTTCGCCGCTGCCTATGACGTGGTCAAGTCCGCCGTAGCCTATATCGTACGAAGCGCCGTCGCCGCCGATAATCCACTGCGACCTTTTGACCAGATAATGGTCAAGCTGCTTCAGTTGCGCACACACCTCGCATCCTGCCGCTGCGCCTTCTGCGATGAATGGCTTCAGGGCGGCTGCGGCGGCCTTGGAGCCTTCTGCGTCATTTTGCTGGTCAATCCAGTTCTGTGCGGCGGCCTTGTATTCTGCGCTTGTCTTGTCGCTTGCTATCATTTCACCGAGGAGAGCTGTGATGCGCGCCTTCATCTTCTTGTTGGCGAGCACCATGCCGAGTCCGAACTCGCAGAAGTCCTCAAACAGGGAGTTCGCCCATGCCGGTCCCTGTCCCTTCTCGTTCTTGGTGTACGGGGTGGACGGTATGGAACCTGAGTAGATGGAAGAGCAGCCTGTGGCGTTGGACACCATCTCGCGGTCGCCGAAGAGTTGGGAAATCAATTTCACATACGGAGTTTCTCCGCAGCCGGAACATGCGCCGCTGAATTCGAAGAGCGGAGTGGCAAACTGGCTGTTCTTGGGACTCTGTTTGATGTCCACAAGGTCTTGCTTGCTCGTCACGTTCTTCACGCAGTAGTCCCAGTTGGCAGCCTCTGTTGCGGCAGCAGCGCTGCTGTCGTCGTAAGCCACCATCTTGAGTGCGCTTCCTCCGAGTTTGGGATTGCCGGGACACACGTCTGCACAGTTGCCGCACCCGAGACAGTCTTTTACGCCCACCTGGATTACGAAATGCATACCCTTCATGGCGGCGGGAGCCTTCATGTCTATGGTAGTGCCCTCGAAGCCTGCCTTCTCCTCGTCGTTGAGCACGAACGGACGTATGCAGGAATGGGGACAAACGAAAGCGCACTTGTTGCACTGTATACACTTCTCGGAATCCCACACGGGCACGAAACTTGCCACACCGCGTTTCTCGTATGCAGCCGTTCCAGACTCCCAAGCACCGTCCTCAGCACCCTTGAATGCGGACACTGGCAGGTCGGCGCCGTTCTGTGCGTTTATCACACGCACCAGGTTGGAGATGTAGGCAGGCTCGTCGCGTACAGTCTCTTTGTCAGCCGGTAGGTTTGCCCATGCGGGGTCTACCGTCAGAGTCTTGTATTCGCATCCGCGGTCCACTGCGGCGTAGTTCATGTCCACCACGTCTTGTCCCTTCTTGCCGTACGACTTGTCTATGGCTTTCCTCATCTGCTCCACAGCCAACTCCACGGGGATAACCTTCGTGATACGGAAGAATGCCGACTGGAGTATTGTGTTGGTGCGGTTGCCGAGACCTATCTCCTGTGCTATCTTGGTAGCGTTGATGTAGTAAACCGTGATGTTCTTTTCGGCGAAGTACTTCTTGACGTTGTTGGGGAGGAATTTTACAAGTTCCTCACCGTCAAATATGGTGTTGAGCAGGAACTGGCCGTTCTGGCGCAGTCCGCGCAGCACGTCGTACATATGCAGATAAGCCTGCACGTGACAAGCCACAAAGTTTGGTGTCTTTATCTGGTAAGTGGAACGTATGGGAGTGTCGCCGAAACGCAGGTGGGAGCAAGTGAAACCGCCGGACTTCTTGGAGTCGTACGAGAAGTAAGCCTGACAGTATTTGTCGGTGTTGTCGCCGATAATCTTCACTGAGTTCTTGTTGGCTCCCACGGTACCGTCTGCGCCAAGTCCGAAGAATTTGGCTTCAAAGATGCCTTCTCCGCCGAGTGCCATCTCCTCTTTCGCGGGAAGCGACGTATATGTGATGTCGTCCACTATGCCTACGGTGAAGTGGTCTTTGGGCTTGTTGAGTTCCAGATTTTCGTACACTCCGAGAATCATAGTCGGGGTAACGTCGGCAGAGCCCAAGCCGTAACGTCCACCTACAATGACGGGGGCTCCGGACACGCCGTAGAAAGCATCCTTCACGTCAAGCAACAGAGGTTCGCCGTTTGCTCCGGGTTCCTTTGTGCGGTCGAGCACTGCTATGCGGCGGCATGTGGAAGGAACTGCTTTAAGCAGGTGCTTTGTGCTGAACGGACGGTAGAGGTGTACGCTCACCAGACCGTACTTCTTGCCGTTGGCGTTTGCATGGTCTATGGCTTCCCTTGCCGCCTCGGTGCCGCTGCCCATCATTATTATTATCTGTTCGGCATCTTCCGCTCCGTAATAGCTGAAGAGGTCGTACTTGCGTCCCGTGCGTTCAGAGATGACGGCCATATATTTCTCCACTATGGCGGGCACGGCATCGTAGTAGCGGTTGCATGCCTCGCGGTGTGCGAAGAACGTCTCGGGGTTCTCTGCCATACCCTTTGCCTGGGGATGTTCGGGAGAAAGGGCGCGCGAGCGGAACTCTGCCAAAGCCTTGTGATCCACAAGGTCGCGTACATCGTCCTCCTCAATTAGTTCCACCTTTTGATACTCGTGAGAGGTGCGGAAACCGTCGAAGAAATTGACAAACGGAACACGCGCCTCAAGTGCTGCCAGATGGGCAACGGCCGAAAGATCCATCACCTCCTGCACAGAGCCTTCTGCCAACATGGCAAAACCGGTCTGGCGGCAAGCCATCACATCGCTGTGGTCTCCGAAGATACACAAAGAGTGTGTCGCCAAGGTGCGCGCCGACACATGAAATACGCAAGGGAGCAGTTCGCCCGCAATCTTGTACATGTTGGGAATCATGAGCAACAGTCCCTGGCTGGCGGTGAATGTGGTGGTAAGGGCACCCGCCTGCAGAGAACCGTGTACCGCACCGGCTGCACCGCCCTCCGACTGCATCTCCTGCACCGCTACAGTGTCACCGAAGAGGTTCTTCCGTCCTTGGGCGGCCCACTCGTCGACGTGCTCTGCCATGGGCGACGACGGCGTGATAGGATAGATGGCTGCCACTTCGCTGAACATATACGCCACATGTCCGGCGCAGGTGTTGCCATCCCACGTTACAAATTTCTTTTCTTTTGCCATAGTTGTTTGTATTATAAAATCCTTGGTTCTGTTGATTTTTCTGGTTTTACCTCATCCTTCCGTTTAGTACAGAAATCCGTATACCCACAGAGGTATCTCCGGACCTTCGCCCATCTCTATGTCGGACAAGGTGTACAGCACATCAGTGTTTTTCCGTTTGGGTTGCTCCAGGCAAATGCGGAATTTCTGTTTGCCGTCCACTATGAACGTGCTGCTGCGGTCGCCCACTTGCACTTTGTGCCTTCCCCAAAGGGCGTTTTGGAAGAACGTTTCCATAAGGGTCTGCCCGTCTATCTCACCTAAGTTCATTGCATACATAAGGTTTGTGTTGTGGAGATAGAGTCCGGAAGGCTTCTTGGGAAATTCCTCTCCGTGGCGGTAGACCATATTGAGCAGTCTGGCATCGCTCAGATACTTTATGTAGTTCATCACAGTAGCTCTGCTTGTCTGCATGTCGGACGCCAACTGGCTCACGTTTGGAGCGCCCGTGCCGCTCGTCGCCAACAAGTACAGCAGTTTTTTTATCTTGTTGAGATATTTAAGGTCTATCTGTTTTATGAGAAGTATGTCCACCTCTATCATCATGTTCATGGTCTTCAGCAGGTTTTCGCTGAAATTGGTGTTCTCCAAAAAGAACGGGTAGTAGCCGTGGTACAGGTAGCTGCGGAAATGCTCCATGATGTTCACCTTGGCCATCACTTCCTGTGCTATTCTTTCGTGTCTGTTCTGTATCTCCCGTATACTGAATGCCTTGAAGTTTCCGTTTGTCTTCAGATTGAGGTATTCGCGGAAGGAGAAGCCTCTGAGGTTGTAACTGTCCGCTATGCCATTCAGTTCGGGGTTCTCGTCTTTGAGCCTCATCACGCTGCTGCCGGTGAATACCACTTTCAACTTGGGGCAGCGGTCGTATATCATTCTCAACTCGTGACTCCAGTCTATCTGTTTGAACACTTGGTCTATCAGAAGCACCTGACCGCCTTCGCGTGCAAATTCGTTGGCGAACTGAAACAGTGTCTTTCCTTGGAAGAAGAAGTTGTTCATGTTTATGTATAGGCATCTCCGGTCGCGTGGTCCAAAGTTTTCCTTTGCGTACTGGAGCAGGAATGTTGTCTTTCCCACTCCCCTACTGCCTTTAATGCCTATCAGCCGCCTGCGCCAATCTATCTCGTCCATTAATGCACGTCTGACGGGAGCTTGTGTGTGTTCAATCAAGAACTGATGTGTTCGAAAAAAAGAGTCCAACATACCCGATATGAATGATTTTGTGTGCAAAGTTAAGGTTTTTTACTTATATTGCAAACTCCACATAACAGAAATGTGATTATTCCATACTATTTTTTGGGGGAAACAAGTCAATGTGTTTCATGTTTTTCATTATTCGCGTCTGCGATTTTAGGAGATATGCCGACGGTTTGGCACAGTCGTATTTCAGAGGATTGGGCAGACAAGCCGCTATCAAGGCGCAATTGGCACGCGTCAGTCCTGCGGAGCTGTTTCCGAAATGTTGCTGTGCCGCAGCCTCGGCACCGTATATGCCGTCGCCCATCTCTATGGAGTTTACATACACTTCCATGATGCGGCGTTTGTCCCACATCAGTTCTATAAGCACGGTGAAGTATGCTTCAAATCCCTTTCTCACCCAACTGCTGTTGGGCCACAGAAAGACATTTTTGGCTGTCTGCTGCGTTATGGTGCTCCCACCCCGCACACGTTTGCCTTTTTTCCTTTCCTCCACTGCGTTGCATATTTCCGTGATGTCAAATCCGTGGTGGGTGAGGAAGCGTTGGTCTTCCCCTGCCATCACAGCCACAGGCATATATACCGACATGGAGTCAAGCGGCACCCAGTGGTGTTTCAGACGTATTGTCTCGCCTCGCGCAACCTGTTGGCAACATCTGATTACCATAAGTGGAGTGATGTAAACCGGACACCACTTGTATATTAAAACGAAGAGGATTGTGCTCCCAAAGAACAGGAGTACAATCCTTCTCAATAGCTTTTGAAGCGTCTTCAGCAGATGCATTGTTTACTTCAGCGTACCTTGGTTGGCGGCATTTATCATTGCCTCGCTGGCATAGAGGTAAATTTCCACACGCCGGCTGGCTTCCCTGTCTTCTTCGCCGTTGGCATCGCGTACCAGATATTCGGGAGCCTCGCCGAACCCCGTGGTGCTCTTTATCTGAGCCTCACTCACGCCGCAAGACTTTGTCAAATAACTTTTTACAGCATAGGCGCGGTTTTGGCTCAGCGTGAGGTTTGTGGCTTCAGAACCGTCGCTGCTGGCATAACCGTAGATGGCCACATCGCAGTCGGTATACACGTTAAGCACGTTGGTTGCGAACTTCTTAAGTGAAGTCTGCGCTCCGCTTTGCAGGCTGGACTTGCCCACGGCAAAAAGGATGCCGTTGTCCAAAGTCACCTTTACAGCCTCCAGACCGTTTGTGTCTGTGGTCGTCTCCACTGTGGCATCTTCCAGCGAGGCTTCCGCAGCGGCTTTAGCCTTGTCCATTTTCTTGCCTATGAGCAGACCTGCGGTGGTTCCGCCAGCCACACCTACGCCGGCACCTACGGCAGCACCCACCTTGGCGCCGTGCGAACCGCCTATCAGAGCACCTATGGCAGCACCGAGACCAGCGCCTGCGGCACCTCCTGCTGTGCCGCCTATCATACCGCCTTTGGCTGTGTTTGTCATGTTGCAACCTGAGAGAAGCATGGCAGAAGCCACTGCACACAAAATACCTTTAGTTCCTTTCATTGTGTCACCTTTTTGCATTAATAAACTTTTTAATAAACTTTCAATGTTTTATAATTCCGCGGCAAAGTTATACATTTTTGTTGACCTGCGTCTTCAAGTATGTTATTTTTTTGTACTTTTGCAGTTGATTTAACACCCGTTATTCGATGGTTTCTGGGTTAAAAAAAGATTGTTAAAGAAAATTAAGAATATGGCAAAAGAATTGGATTTCCTGACTAAGAGGAGCGAGGATTACAGCAGATGGTATAACGAATTGGTGGTGAAGGCAGACCTTGCCGAGCAGTCCGACGTGCGCGGATGTATGGTGATAAAGCCGTACGGGTACGCCATTTGGGAAAAGATGCAACGCATAATGGACGATATGTTCAAGGAGACCGGCGTGCAGAATGCTTATTTCCCGTTGCTCATACCCAAGAGTTTCCTCAGCAAGGAAGCAGAACACGTTGAGGGCTTCGCCAAGGAATGTGCCGTGGTGACCCATTACCGTCTGAAAACCAACGAGACCCACGACGGCGTAATAGTAGACCCGGCGGCGCGTCTGGAGGAGGAACTTGTCATCCGTCCTACGTCAGAGACCATCATTTGGAATACATTCAAAAACTGGATACAGTCGTACCGCGACTTGCCACTGCTCATCAATCAGTGGTGCAACGTTATGAGGTGGGAGATGCGCACACGTCTTTTCCTCCGCACCAGCGAGTTTCTGTGGCAGGAGGGACATACGGCACACGCCACAAGAGAGGAGGCCGAAGCACGTGCACAGCAGATGCTCAAGATATACGCCAATTTTGCGGAGAACTACATGGCTGTGCCTGTGGTGCAGGGTGTGAAGAGTGAGACGGAACGCTTCGCTGGTGCTCTCGACACATACACCATAGAGGCGATGATGCAGGACGGCAAGGCTCTGCAGAGCGGCACGAGCCATTTCTTGGGGCAGAACTTCGGCAAGGCTTTCGACGTGCAGTTCCTCAACAAGGACAACAAGCCCGAGTACGCATGGGCCACCAGTTGGGGAGTGAGCACGCGTCTTATGGGCGCACTCATCATGACACACTCCGACGACAACGGACTCGTGCTGCCTCCGGCACTTGCTCCTGTGCAGGTGGTCATCATACCCATAGGCAAGCCGGCGCAGGCTGAACAACTTGATGCCAAGGCGGAGGTGATGGTGAGAAACCTCAAGGCTTTGGGAATAAGCGTGAAGTACGACAACGCCGACAACAAGCGTCCCGGATTCAAGTTTGCCGACTACGAGCTCAAGGGTGTGCCTGTGCGTATAGTGCTCGGGGCACGCGACTTGGAGCACGGATTGGTGGAAGTCATGCGCAGGGACACTTTGGAGAAAGAGAGTGTGCCTGTCGATGGCATAGAGGCATACGTAAAGGGGTTGTTGGACGACATACAGAAGAACTTGTTCGTGAAGGCTAAGAGTTTCCGCGACGCTCACATCTACGAGTGTGATGGCTACGCCGAATTCAAGGAGAGGATAAAGGACGGAGGTTTCTTCTTGTGTCATTGGGACGGCACTCCCGAGACGGAGGCTAAGATAAAAGAGGACACACAGGCCACCATACGTTGCGTACCGTTCTGCACGGAACAGACTCCAGGTGTGGATATGGTCAGCGGAAAGCCAGCCAAGGCGCGTGTCCTGATAGCAAGGTCTTACTAAGCTGCCACCATGAGATGCCACAGGCTGCTCACGCTATTTGCTGCAGAGGAAATACCCTTTGCCATAGTGACGTTCGTGTCTTTGCTGATGTTTTGGCAATTGGGCGTCAAGGGCGGCTTGGCTGTATTCTTCTCCTCCCTCCTGTTCCTTCCGTGGGTGTTCAAGTCCTTTGTCCGTAGTCTCGTGCAGAGGGTCGGACGTTTCAAGTCTATGACACATCTCTCCGAAGTGGCATTGTGCGGTGCTCTGTTCGCCCTTGCCGCGTCGTTTTCAAAAGGGGTGGCGTTTGTGTTTGCGGTGCTCTTTATCATCAGCGTGTTGTGCGCATGGCACGAGCTGCTCGCACGTATGTATTACGAAAAGATGTTGAGTCCACGGCAGCAGAGGCTGTACAATGCACCCAAGATAGTGGTTTCTCATGCGTCCATAGTCTTCACATACGGAGCTCTCATCCTCTTGGTGGGCAGCATGGAGGTGTTTTACCGGCAGATACGGTGGGCGTGGGCTATGGGATGCTATCTCACGGCAGGGCTTTTCGCGCTTTTCATCGTCTATCATATGTTTGCCTTGGCCAGTCCGGAAGTCAGCTGCTCGCCTTGTGGGCACGGTATGGGAAGTTCGTTAAGGGAAGAGTGGCGTGTGATAGGACGGATATGCGGCACGGAGGGCTGGTATAGGGCTGTGGCCACATTGTTTTTCCTCTTGCTGCCGCAAAGCCTGATGTTTTACGTCAGAGTGTTGTTCTTTTTGGACACAGCCGACAGGGGCGGACTCCAATGCACCATACAGGAAATAGGCTTTGCGCAAGGTACCGTGGGTGTGTTGGCGTTTTGCGTGGGCATGGGCATAGGACGCAGTATGTTGGCACGTATGCCGGAGTTCCGCATTTTCCTTCCGATGGCAGTGACGCTCTCTTTGTCGCCTGTGGTATATCTGGTATTGGCGTGGTGCCTGCCGTCGTCGTTGTTGTGCTTATGTATAGCCACTACATTGTCACAACTCTTTTTCGGCATCGGGATATGTGTCTGTTACCGTCCGGTGCAGGTCATTTCCGGAGACAGATACAGGAACACGGTCAATCTCCTGTATGTCCCGCTGATAGCCGCCTGCATGATATTGCCGATGGCTTTGAGCGGATGGATTTCCCAGACGGTAGGGTACAGATGTTATTTTCTCATCAATGCATTTGCCGCTCCGTTGGCATGGTATGCGGCGGTGCGGTGGAAACGAAGCGAAGTGAACAGAAACTTTTGCTGTATACAAACAAGCAAGTAAACATATACTAATAACAACACAAAAACTACAAGTACGGTATGAAAAAAATCTTTATTCTTATGGCAGCTTCATTAGCGGTAACGGCATGTACAACATCTCCCAATGAGGAGAAGACAGTATCCCAGTCTGGGGAAAAAACACTTTTCGTGGAGTCGAACGCACCCTCTGAGGGACTTGACATCAAGGAGTTCTCCTCCGGCATACAGCACATAGGCATACCCACGGCGGAAGTGCAGAAGACAATAGACTTTTACAAGGGGCTTGGCTTCAGCCTCGCCACACGCCACGACATAAACGGCAGGGACTTCGCCTTCATGCAGTTGGGCAACCTCTTGATAGAGGTTATCCCCACAACCGACACACCAGCCATGTGCAACGGTGCGGTGGACCACTTCTGTTTGGACGTGAAGAACATAGACACCCTCTACCAACGTATCAAGGATGCCGGCTACACACTTCTCAGCGACAGCATCAACTCTATCGGCTTTTGGAACAACGGTGCCAAGTACTTCTTCATACAGGGACCCAACAACGAGAAGATAGAGTTCTGCGAGATACTTTAACAAATGAGAAGAGTCTTTGTTTTACTTCTCTTATGCCTCATGCTTACGCCCGTGTTGGCGCAGGCTGAGGTGTGGGGAGTGATAAACGTGTCTGTGTGCAACACGCGCTCCAATGCTGACTATTCGGCAGGCATGGAGTCGCAGGCTCTGTTGGGGATGCCTGTAAGGGTGCTCGGCACGCACAACGAGTGGTCGCAGATACAGACCCCTGAGGGCTATGTACATTGGACGCTGTCGGGATGTCTGACGGAAATGTCCCGTAGCGAACTGTCCGTCTGGAACACGTCTCCACAGGTGGTGGTGACATCCGTCTATTCGTTCGTCATGGCGGAGCCTTCCGACAACGCAGCCACGGTGAGCGATGTCACCGCAGGCAACAGGCTGCGGCTTCTCTCCGGGAGTGGCAAATACTACGAGGTGGAATTCCCCGACGGACGCACCGGATATCTTCACCATAAGCATTGTATGCCCATAGGGGAATGGAGAAAAAGTCTCGACAACAGTGCGGACGGCATCATACGGACGGCACATACTCTCAACGGCATCCCGTACATGTGGGGCGGCACGTCCCCCAAGGGAGTGGACTGCAGCGGTTTTGTGCGCACGGTTCTGTACATGCACGACATCATCATTCCGCGCAACGCCTCCCAACAGGCGGAGAAAGGAGAGCTGGTCTCACTCGGCGACGATTTCTCGCATCTTCTTCCTGGCGACCTTCTCTTCTTCGGGAAGAAAGCCAAGGACGGCAAGCCTGCGCGTGTGCAGCATGTGGGCATCTACATAGGCGGCAAGCGTTTCATACATTCGCTTGGACGTGTGCGGGTGGCGAGTCTCTGTCAGTCCGACCCCCTCTACGACGAGTACGACCTCAACAGGCTGCTGTCGGCCACACGTTTCCTGCCATATATAAACAAGGAGGAGGGGCTGTTCACCACTGACCAATCCGAATACTACAAATGACAAGCAGACGTACATTTATCAAAAACACTGCCATGGCCACTGCGACTGTGGCAACCTTGCCGCAGATACCTCTTGTTGCGGCAGGCAAAAGGCGGAGTTCCAGGAAAAGGATGAGGCTTACATACTCACCTTACGAACTCACGTTGCACCACGTGTTCACGGTGGCATCTTATTCCAGAAGTACCACGCCCGACATACAGGTGCGGATAGAATACGACGGATACGTGGGTTACGGAGAGGCTTCCATGCCCCCCTACCTTGCCAAGGAGTTGGGTACGGTGGACTCGGTGACGGATTTCCTCGGCAGAGCCGCCGTATGTCTCGAGGGCTTCGCCGACCCTTTCATGATGGAGGACATACTCACCGCCATAGACCTTCTCGACAAGGGCAACGCCGCCGGCAAGGCTGCTGTGGACATCGCCTTGCACGACCTAGTGGGCAAAATGATGGGGCAGCCATGGTACCGTATCTGGGGGCTCAACCCTTCGCTCGCTCCGTCCACCACCTTTACCATAGGCATTGACACGGCTGATGTGGTTAGACAGAAGACACGGGAGTGCGCCGAGAAATTCAATATCCTGAAAGTGAAATTAGGGCGCGACAACGACAAAGAGATGATACAGACCATACGGTCGGTGACCTCTCTGCCCATAGCGGTGGATGCCAACCAGGGGTGGAAGGACAGACATTATGCCCTGGATATGATACAATGGCTTGCCGAACAGGGCGTTGTGATGGTTGAGCAACCTATGCCTAAGGAGCAGCTCGACGACACGGCTTGGGTGAGCCAACACTCTCCGTTGCCAGTCTTCGCAGACGAGAGCATACAGCGGCTTCGCGACATAGACAGGCTCAAAGGCGCTTTCACAGGCATCAACATCAAACTGATGAAGTGCACAGGAATGCGCGAAGCGTGGAAAATGGTGAACACCGCACGTGCCCTCGGCATGAAGGTGATGGTGGGATGCATGACTGAGACCTCGTGTGCGGTGTCTGCCGCGGCACAGTTCTCGCCCGCAGTGGATTTCGCCGACCTTGACGGCAATCTTCTTATATCCAACGACTGCTTTGAGGGCGTTAAGGTGAAAAACGGAAAACTTGTTCTGCCCGACCGTCCAGGCATAGGACTTAAGAAAAGATAGGCTGCCAAATTTGGTGCACCATCAATCTCTTAATGTAGCCAAAGGTATAACCTTCACGCCATCATCTCTTGTATATGCCATTTCGCCTCCGGTTAGTACTATCAGCAAGTCCGGTTCGCGCAGCGGTCGTGATAATAAGACACCCTTCCTCCTAATGCTTGAGAATATACTTTTAGGTCGCGAATGCACATACACTCAAAAATAAATCCAAACGTACGTAAATCAAGTTCCAGACTTCTCGGTGACATACCGAGAGCTGCCACAGCAATGGATGGATCTACAAAACAACGTTTGGCACCTGTCCGTATTGCGGCAGCAGACCGAACAGCAGGACACCAAGCCTCAACATCCTCTACCACAAACAACTTCTGCAATGCTGACAAACAGCCACATATTCTCGGGCTGATATCGTGGGGAATGAATTTTGTATGATGAGCATAGCAGACTACGTTACTGAAAACAAGCACTGAGAGAGAAAGTAAAAAC
>CAVHCL010000129.1:0-2428 GCA_963634425.1 Bacteroidaceae bacterium | reverse complement strand
GAAACAGGCAATATCTATGAGACAGTAGCTATCATAGGCAAACGAGCCAATCAAATCTCGGCGGATATAAAGTCGGAACTGAGCAAGAAATTGCAGGAGTTTGCCAGCGCAAACGACAGCTTGGACGAGGTGTTTGAAAACCGCGAGCAGATAGAAATAAGCCGTTTCTATGAGAAACTCCCGAAACCTACATTAATGGCTACGCAGGAATTCATAGACGGAGAAGTGTACTACCGTAACCCGGCCAAGGAAAACGCCGACGGCGTAACATTGTAATACATGATACAGAGACTGCAATCCCTGTACCTGGCACTCTCGACGTTGTCATGCGTGTACTGTATGAGCAGTTGTATCGGACATTTCTACGCCAATGACGGCGAGAGGATAGTGGATATGTACAACCTTTGGCTTAGGTCTGCCGAGGACGGTACACGTGGCTTTTTCCCGTTCGCCCTTTTTGTGATACTACTTCTGGCATCCACCGTCACATTTGCGGACATTTTCCTGTTTATGCGGCGCACGCTGCAGATGCGTGTCGTCATGTTTGCGGCTTTGCTGATGTTGGGATGGTATGTTGTGTACGGAGTGTTCGTGTATCTTATTGGCATGGATCTGGCACTCGGCTTCCGTCCGCACTGGACAGCGGTATTGCCTGCGGTGTCCATGGTGCTGCTTTACCTCGCCTACCGTGGCATACACAAGGACGACAATCTCGTCCGTTCACTCGACCGGCTTCGCTGAGTCACTTTGTTTTCAAGACATCCAACAGATAAGACACCTTTGCGACTATAGTGCCGTTAGCACTTCGTCCGAAGGGGTCTTGTTTTGTGTTGTTGAATATATCGCTGAGGGCAAAGTAGTACCTTCCCTCCAAAAGAAAGCGGTGGCCGCTCTTTGTGCTCAACTCCAACCCGAGTCCTCCTGTAAGGCCGTACTCAAACTTTTTCTCCGCAGATATCCAATGTTGCATTATGCGTATGTTCTGCGTGCTTCCCTGTTGCGTTAGAGTCTGGCGGTACAGTTCCTCTTCCGCACTCCAGTCGCCCGTCTTCTCGTCGCTCTCATTGAGGAAGAAAGCGAACTGCGGTCCCAACACAAGGAAGCCCTTAGCTCCGCCTCTCTCTTTGCCGAAACCGAGGTGGGCAAGCAACGGCACTTGCAGATAGCCCATGCGTCGTCTGTATGTCCTGTCGTCTCCGTCCTCAAACTCTTCTTTCCACCCAAGTCGCGAGTAGTTGATTTCCATCTGTACTCCGCATATCATCTTGAAGTACTTCTCGCAGATGTACCTTGCGGTTACGCCCACTCCGGTGTCTCCGTGGAAGCTTTGTTTGACGGTGGGGTTGAACGACACTTTGTTCAGCAGATATCCTCCATTTACACCGACGGCAAAGTCGTTCCTGTGCTCGCCCACCTGAGCTGAGACCATGGTGTGTGCCAGACACGACAAAACTAACAGGACGACCCGGTACTTGTTGGCTCTCATTTTACAAGTTCTATCTTTTCGTTGGTCATGTAGTGGACAAACTGCATGAAGACGTTGTCCGTGTCTCCTTTGTCATCTGTCCTCTCAAAGACGAAAGTGTGCTGTATGGACTCTCCGTTTGTGTCGTTGCCCATAAGATGCCAGCCCAAGTCAAACCCCATGGCTCCGTAATTTGGGAAGTTTGTGGCCAGGGGCTTTCCGAACGAACTTGCAAACGTCTTTTGGAACCTCTCAGCATTTGCGGAAAACGGATTGAAATAGTACGTGCAATACGAGTATGTGTCGTATTTGAAAAAATCTTTCAGCAGAGTGTTAGTGTATGTCTGCCATTCGGGGTATCCTAAGAGGCATATTTTGTATTCCGGGTACTCCAATATGAAGCTGTTCAGTTTGGACATCAGTATGTTAAGTGTCTTTATACTTGTGTTGTCCGGTATTATGCAGTTGTCTTTGTACATATCCAGCACTGTCTCAAATGCCATGCCGTCCCCATTGATGTTAAGTGTCCGTGTGGCAATCCCTTTCTTCCCGAGTCTCTGTGCCATATATTTTGTAAAAGTCTCGCCTTTAGCGTCACTTTCGTTTGAACGGAGTATCACATAGTTCTTCTGCGGGAACATCTCTATGTATCTGTCCACTGCCTTCTTGGCTGGTATTGCTATGTCGGACGTTGCATGGAAGACGTTTGCGCAGTTGTGGTTTGTCTTGTTGGCGAACGGAAGTACCAGACGGCTGCCGTTGTCTTTGCACAGTTCTGCCAGAGGGTAGGTCTGCGCTTCGTCAGTCCCGCTTACCACCACGTCCATACTGGAGAGGGTGGTGCGGTTTCTGTTTATCAGTTCTTCCGTCTCGTTTTCTTTGTTCCCTATGTTCCAGGTGTGGATTTCAAGTTTTGCGCCGCAACTTTTCGCACTGTCAGCCGCCATCAGGAACCCCCTGTAG
>CAVHCL010000128.1:8750-69866 GCA_963634425.1 Bacteroidaceae bacterium | reverse complement strand
CTCCCGCTTGATTACTGGACAGATATCGTTATCTTATCTTCTTGTCTTGTCTTCCTCTTCCCAAACATCCCAAGCATCCCAAATATCGTCCATCTCCCTGCTGAGCGCATCGAGGTCTTTGTTTGCCGTTCCGTCCTGGACACTCAAGGCCACGAGTTGTTGTGTCTGAATATTTATTGCCGTTGTGTTTGGCGAAATATATGTCTTTTTCATATCTTGCAGTTTTTTAATATATCACTTTCTTTCCGTTCACTATGTAGATGCCCTTGCCGGCTTTCTCCACTTGCTGTCCTGCCATGTTGTAAATCTTTCCGGCTTGACTGTCGGCAGAGCCTATGCCGCTTATTCCTGTCTCGGTGTCACCCTCAAGCCACAGCGTCCTTGCCTCCGACGGTATGCTGAGGTATGCCTTGCCGGCTTTGATGGTAGGTTGCTCTCCGCTGACTACCAAATAGAAACCGACTTTGTCGTTTTGCTTCTGCATAACGTATGTGCCTACCGGAGCATCCATGTCTTCACTGACAGCCACAAGGAGATTGCCAGAGCAGTCGTCAGCGGTCGTACCATTAAGCATATTATAATAAGTACCCTCCACTATGATTCCCGTGCTTGCGGGTACATTCTTCACCTCAGAGAGTATGAGCACTCTGTTATTCTCGCCAGTGACGATGCTTCCCTTCACGTCTCCGTTAAGAGTGAAAGGCGATGTGCTGCTGAGTGTGGCATAGCCGGCTTCGCCCACGTAGCGGACAACGGCGTCCCCTGTCAATGTGGGTAATTCGTCGGTTCCTATCGTCTGCTTCCACGCCTCGCCGCATCTGTAAGCCATCTCTCCGCTTGCCGCCGCAGATGTCTCAAGCAGAGTACCTTGGCCTCTTTGTTCCGAAGCACTTGCGTCGCAGGTGTTGCTGACGGTGACGTTGTCTGCCTTGTCACCGTTGAAGAGGTTGAGGGTCGCCACCTTCACGTCGCTGTCATAGTCGGCTCCATTGTCCTTGTCCCAGTCGCTCTTCACTATCTCTCCCACGTTCCAGCATCCGTTTATCTCGCCGCCGGTGTTCCAGCTTACCAATGCGCAGGCGTTCATTCCTGAAGTTATGGTTCCGGTATTGCCGCAGTTATTGAGTACTGCGCAGAGACCTGTTGTGAAGGATTTGCCCACAAACGCTGCGGCGTGGTTGCCGCTTGCCGTCACGCTGGCTCTGTTTATGCAGTTCTCTATCGTCACCACATCGCCGGCTTGTATCTTGCCCACAAATGCCGCCACGTGGTTTGTGCCGCTGAAGGAGCAGGTCTCATCGATAATGATGTTCTTGATTACGGAACTTCCGCGTACCCAGCTGAACAGTCCCGTGTTGTCCTCGCGGTTGCACGAAGTGAGGTTGCTTATGGTGTGTCCCTGTCCGTCGAATATGGAGTTGAACTTGTTGCTGTCGTCGGCTCCGCCGCCTATGGGGGTGTGCGTAACGCCTTCCATGTCAATGTCCGCAGTCAGTTTTGCTTTGTTGTCCACACTCTGCTTGCCATTGGCCACCATGTCGGAGAACTTCTCGAGTTCTGCGGCGTTGCTGATAAGGTAGAAGCCCTCGCCGTCCTTCTGAAGTGCCTCCACGGGGTTCATGGTGCAGTTTTCGCAGAAACCGTTTGCCTTTGTCACATGACTTTCTCTCGTCAATGTCTTCTCCAAGTTCTCGTAGAACACTTCCTTCACAGTTCCGTCGCAGTGTAGTGTACCGTTCATATAAACCTGTCCGGATGTTGTGCCGTATACAGGCATCTCGTCAGTTCCCACCGTCTGTGTGTACACTATCTTGCTCTGGTCTCCGTTGAGCAGATAGCAGAGTTCTCCGCTCTCTATAGGTGAGGAGGTATTCAGGGTTGTCACCTTGCCCTGGTTGCCGCTGTTGGTGGTGCACAAGTCCACCATGTTGCGCGGTACTATCTTGGAGTTGCGTCGTACAAGGTTGTACCCGTTGTTGTCCACGCCTTGCACCTCTCCTATGTTCCAGCATCCTTCCACGTCCACTTCACCGTCCGTGTTGCGCTGACCCGTCCAGGCGCAGATGGCTGCGCTCTCTCCGTTGCCGCCCACTATCTTGCCTTTGTTGTAGAGGTTGTGCAGCACGAGTCCTACGTTCGTGTTCTCCACGCACCCGAGTATTCCTGCGGCATTCTTGCCTGTTGTCGTCACGTTCGCTTCATTGCTGCAGTTGCGGATGATTATGCGGCTGTCTGCGTCGTTGCGGCTGTTGATGTGTGCCACCAAGCCCGCCGCGAAGTTGTTGTCGTGTTCCACAGAGCACGACGCATCAATGACGAGGTTCTCTATTATCGCCTCGTTGGTCACGGTGCCGTCTGCATCAGTGCCGCCGCCGCGGACAGAGCCGAAGAAGCCTTGACCGTCATGCGCACGGTCGGCGAGACTGTTGGCGGTGGTCAGTTTCATGCCCTTTATCCTGTGTCCCTGTCCGTCGAAGTGTCCGAAGTACTTGAAGGTGTGTGTGCCGATGGGCATGTGGGCGTTCTCCACTCCGCCGAAGTCAATGTCTTCGTCTAACTTCACGTTCATGGTACCGTGGAGGGCATCACGCACCATGTGCGAGAACCATTCCACCTGTGCGGTGTTGCTCAAGTGGTAGTAACCGTCTTCCTCCGCCGTCATCCATTGTTCGTTGGGGTACTGGCAGAACGTGCACAGACCAGTCTCATCACTGAAGGTGTGAGGTGGGATAACCTTGGCAGTTTCCTCATTGGCGTATTTCACCCCTCCGTTGAGGGTGCCGTCGCAGTTGTACGCCGCCACCTCGTACACCAGTGGACCGTCCTCCACAGGCATGGGCACGGATGTCGGGTCGGAGAGGTCTTGCTTGTACTTTATGCCAGACGCAGCCATGTCGCCGTTGTTCAGCACATAGCACAGCTCTCCGCTGTGCAGGGGATCATCTGTCTTCCAGTCGGTTTTCAGACCCTGCTTGCCGGTTTTCCCTTGGGCTGTGGTGTTTGTAAGGTCGTATGTGTTTTCAAGGGCGCGGTTATTGCCGCGGAATAGGTTGGCTTCCTTGTCTAAGGGCGTGATTTCCCCTATGTTGTAGCAGCATTTGATATAACTTTTGTCAGGGCTCTTGTTCCATCCTATGAAGCCTACTCCGTAATTGCCGCTTTCGTTGGTTATCTTGCCGGTGTTCACACAGTTGATGATGTTGATGTTGGGATGGTCATTGCCGTCCGCTCCGGCAGCCAACAGTCCGGAGGCAATCTTTGCCGTGGATGTGATATCCGCCTTGTTCACCACGTTTTCCACAGAGACCGTTCCTCCTGTTTTTGTCTGTATGAAGACAATCAGTGCGGCTGCCCTGCCGGAAGTCTCCACTGAGCACGAGGAGTCAATGGTCAAGTTCTTGATGGTAGCACCGCCGCGCACCCAACCGAAGAATGCCTGGTCTGCCGTGCCGTCTTTTACCACCCAGTTCTTGATGGTGTGCCCGTTGCCGTTGAATACACCGCAGAACTTGTTGTCCGTGTCACTGCCTATAGGCTTGTGGTCTATTCCTGTGAAGTCCAGATCGGCGGTTAGCTCGGCACTGCTGATGGCATCAATATTGCCACCCCCAAGGGCCTCACTGAACCACTCCAGTTCGCTTGCTGTGCCTATCTGGTAGACACCGTCCACCAGAGTTGGTTCGTCCCATGCTCTGGCATTGCTGGCTGGCATCCATAACAAAGAAAGGATACCAAGTGAAAGTAAGTTTCTCTTTTTCATTGTGTTGTTTGTGTAAAAAATGTATTGTCACTTAAAAATACGCTGCAATTATATCACATTCTTGCTTGTTGCGAGCATAAAAGTACAATATTTACTGGTAACAACAACAAAACATACAAATATTTTTGTTTTAATGGTATTATTTTTTCTTTTTGCTTGTTTGTAGAGGCTATAGAAGGCTTAGAAGCTATAGAAACTCTAGGTATTCTAGAGCCACTAGAGCTTCTAAGCCTTCTATAGTTATTTGCCGGAGACGATGGCCTCTGTGTCCATGGCTATCATCAGCTCTTCATCCGTGGGGATGCAGCAGACGGTAACCTTGGAGTCGTCAGCGGAGAGTATGGCCTCTGTGGCGCGGCACGCACGGTTTCTCTCGTCGTCCATCTTCACTCCCATGAACTCCAGTCCGCTTGTGGCTCCCTCGCGCACTTCCCACTGGTTCTCGCCGGCTCCGCCTGTGAAGAGTATGATGTCCACTCCTCCCATGGCGGCGGCGTATTCGCCAATGTACTTCTTTATGCGGTATGTGTACATCTCCTTGGCCAGACGGGCCTCGTCGTTGCCCGCTGCCACACCTGCCAGTATGTCGCGGAAGTCACTTGAGAGCTCGCTTATACCGGCGAGACCGCTTTTCTTGTTGAGCAGGTTGGAGATGCCTTTCGTGTCCAGTCCCAACTTGTCCATGAGGAACGTCACGGCACCGGCGTCTATGTCGCCGCTGCGTGTTCCCATGATGAGTCCCTCCAGAGGGGTGAGCCCCATGGACGTGTCCACGCACTTGCCGTCCTTCACTGCCGCTATGCTGGCACCGTTGCCTATATGGCAGGTGATGATGCGCGTGCCCTCGGGGCTTATGCCGAGAAACTCGCACACACGTTGGCTTACGTATCTGTGGCTGGTGCCATGGAAGCCGTAGCGCCGCACGTGGTACTTGGTGTACAGGTCGTGGGGCACCGCATACATGTAGGCGTAGTCCGGCATGGTCTGGTGGAAAGCCGTGTCAAACACTCCCACCTGGGGGATGTCGGGCAGTAGAGCCTTCACAGCGTTTACACCTTTTATGTTGGCGGGGTTGTGGAGAGGAGCCAGATCGTTGCAGGCGGCGAAGGCTTCCATCACCTCTGGTGTCAGCAGCACGCTCTTGTTGAACTTCTCGCCTCCGTGCACCATGCGGTGTCCCACGGCATCCAGTTCGCCGAGACTCCCGAGCACGGCGTGTTCGCCCTGCGTCAGCACCTCAAAGATCCACTGCACACCTGCCGTATGCTCCTCTATGGGGCGTTCCGTACGGTACTTCTCCCCATTGAGCTTCACTGTGATGAAACTGTCGGGCATACCAATTTTCTCTATTCCTCCGCTCGTGACGACGCTATGGTCGTCCATGTTGTACAAAGCATATTTTATACTGCTGCTTCCGCAGTTGAGAACCAATATTTTCATTTTGTGTGTTTCACATATTTCTTTTCCCTTTTCGTGCGGTAGCTGCCGTCACTTAGCGTCCATAGCCTGGCATGCCGTTATAGCCACCATCTTGTATATGTCGTCCACGGAACATCCTCGGCTGAGGTCGTTGACGGGGCGCGCTATGCCCTGCAGTATGGGACCTATGGCATCGGCACCGGCCAGGCGCTGCACCAGTTTGTAGCTGATGTTGCCCACTTCCAGACTCGGGGCTATGAGCACGTTGGCGTGACCGGCTATCTTGCTGTCCGGACATTTCTTCTCTCCTACCGACGGTACGAGGGCGGCATCCGCCTGCAGCTCTCCGTCGAGCTGAAGCCCGGGAGCCATCTCGTGTGCGAGACGTGTGGCTTCCACCACCTTGTCCACAGTTTCGTGACGCGCGCTGCCTTTGGTGGAGAAGCTCAGCATGGCCACGCGCGGCTCGGCAAACCCTGCCACGCTCTTGGCGGTCTGTGCCGTGCAGACGGCTATCTGTGCCAACTGTGCCGCATCAGGCGCAGGTGTCACTGCCACGTCGCCCATCACCAGTATGCCGTTCTCTCCGTATTCGGGCTTGTCCGTGATGAGAAGCATGGCACCGCTCACGCACGTGATTCCCGGAGCGCATTTTATAATCTGCAAGGCGGGGCGCAGCGTGTCGCCCGTGGTAGAGAGAGCTCCGGATATCTGTCCGTCGGCATCGCCGCTCTTTATGACGAGGCAGCCGAAGTACAGAGGGTCGAGCACCTTCTTGCGTGCCTCTTCTTCTGTCATGCCCTTGCCCTTGCGCAGGGTGTAGAGCAATTGTGCATACTGTTCCGTCTTATCGCTTGTGGCGGGGTTGATGACGGTGGCCTTGTCAAGGTGTGTGAGTCCCAGTTTCTTCCCGAGTGCCAGTATCTTGTCCTGGTCACCGATAAGGATGATGTCCGCCAACGAGTCGGCCAAGGCTCTGTCGGCAGCGGCAAGCGTGCGCTCCTCCAGACTCTCAGGCAGCACTATGCGCTGTCTGTTGCTCTGTGCGCGGGCGACGATAGATTGCATCAATGTCATTTCCTACAATGTTTTGTATATCTGTTCTTTTTCAAAATCTTCCTTTCATCAGCAGTATCTCCAAGTCTTCCGCCGAAAGGTTGGCTCTTAGCACGTCGTTGTATGCGGCGGATATGTTGCCGGTCTCTTCGCTCACCACCACGGCAAGCGCGTCTGTCTCCTTGCTGATGCCTTTGGCGGCCCTGTGTCTCAGTCCGAACTCCTTGGGGATGTCGAGGTCGTGACTGACAGGCAGTATGCATCCGGCTGCCGTGATGCGCCCGCCGGTCACTATCATGGCTCCGTCGTGGAGGGGGCTGTTCTTGAAGAATATGTTCTCTATTAGACGCTGGCTTATTCTTGCGTCCACCGTCTCGCCGGTGCGGATGAAGTCCGTCAGGGGCAGGTTGTTCTGCAGCACTATCAGTGCCCCCACCTTGTGGTGGCTCATGCTCATGCACGCCATTACTATGGGTATGATGCTCTCGCGGTCGTGGGCGAACTCCTCGTTGTCGTCTCTTCTGCCGGGGCGGAAGATGCGTATGATGCGGCGTGCCTGCTCGCGTGCCCCAATGCTGTAGAAGAAACTGCGGAGCTCATCTTGGAAGAGCACTATTATGGCTATCCCTCCAAGGCTCACCAGCTGGTCGAGGATGTTGCCGAGGAGCTTCATCTCAAGAATCTTGCTTATCACTATCCACGAGCTTATGAATATAAGTATGCCGTAGAAAATGTTCACCGAGCGCGACTGCTTCATGAACTTGTAGCAGTAGAAAAGCATCACCGCCACAAGCACTATGTCTATTATGTCCTTCAGTCCTAATGTCAGCATGACATGGTTTTCTTTACTATAGCCACGGTCTCCACAGCCTCGCGCACGTCGTGCACCCTCAGTATGGAAGCTCCCTGCAGGAGGGCGAGCGTATTGAGCACGGTCGTGCCGTTGAGAGCATCCTGTGGCGTGGTGCCGAGCAGTTTATATATCATGGATTTACGGCTCACTCCTGCCAAGATGGGCAGTTGCAGCACGGAGAATTCGTGCAGACGGCTCATAAGCTCGTAGTTGTGGTCGAGAGTCTTGGCGAACCCGAAGCCAGGGTCTATGATGATGTCTTTCACTCCCATTTCGTACAGACGCTGTGCCTTCGTGCCGAAATACCTCAGCACCTCTGTCATGAGGTCGGTGTAGGAGGGGTTGTCCTGCATGGTGTGCGGATTGCCTTTCATGTGCATGAGTATGTACGGCACGCCCAGCTCCGCCACTGTGCTGAACATCTCCGGGTCGAACTCTCCGCCGCTGATGTCGTTGATAATCTGTACGCCGAAGTTCTCCACACACATCCTCGCCACGCCTGAGCGGAACGTGTCCACGCTCACCACGGCATCGGAAGCCACGTTTCTCAGTATCTCCAGTCCGTGCGCCAGACGCTTCTTCTCCTCTTCCTCCGGTATGTCTTCGGCACCAGGACGGGAGCTGTACGCCCCTATGTCTATTATGGAAGCCCCTTCCGAAAGGATGCTCTCCACCCTTTCTGCTATCTCGCCGTGTGTCTGTTTGCGGCTCTGGGCATAAAAAGAATCGGGGGTGACGTTGAGAATGCCCATCACCTGCGGTTCGCCCAAGTCAAGCAGTCTGCCACCCACATTTATGCTGTACGGCAAGAGTCCTTTCATACGTTATGCACTTGAAATCCCGCACAAAGTTACAAATTATTTTCAAAAGAGGTAAACTGATGTCATGAAAATACCATAACTTTGCGGTGTATTAATTCCGGCACACATTGTTTTTTTTGACTGGTATGGAAACAAGACACGTATGTGACATATACGAAATATTCCTGCGGCATCCAGCGGTGACTACAGACAGCCGCCGTTGTGCCGCAGGTTCCATTTTCTTCGCCCTCAAAGGCGAGTCTTTCAACGGCAACGAGTATGCGGCGGCGGCCTTGGAGAAAGGATGCGCCTACGCTGTGGTGGACGAGGAGAGGTATGCAGTGGGAGACAGGTACATATTGGTGGACGACGCGCTGAAGGCTCTTCAAGACTTGGCGGCGTGGCATAGGGAGCGTCTCTCCATGCCGGTGATACAGATAACGGGCACCAACGGCAAGACTACCACCAAGGAACTCGTGAGCGCGGTGCTCGCCTCCAAATACCGCACTGTCTGCACACAGGGAAACCTCAACAACCACATAGGTGTGCCGCTCACTCTGCTGAGCATACGTCCGGAACACGAGATGGCTGTGGTGGAGACGGGAGCCAACCATCCTGGCGAGATAGAGTTCCTCTGCCGCATGGTGAAGGCGGATGCCGGACTCGTCACCAACGTGGGCAGGGCGCATCTCGAGGGCTTCGGAGGTTTCGACGGCGTTAAACGCACCAAGGGCGAACTTTACGACGACCTGCACCGACGCGGCGGACTGGTCTTCCTCAACGCTTCCGACGGCATCCTTATGGAGATGGCAGTGGAGAGGGGCTTTGTGCTCGGGGAGAACGCCTTGCCGTATGTCGAAGGCAGGGTGGCGGGCTGCGACCCTTTCCTGCAAGTGGAGTGGCGGACGGACACAGGCTCTCCATGGCGGCGGATACGGACTCACCTGATAGGCGCGTACAATATATCCAACATATGCGCCGCCGTCACCGTAGGACTTCACTACGGCGTGTCTCCCGACTGTATAGACAAGGCTATAGGGGACTATGTGCCTTCCAACGACAGGAGCGAGTTCAGGAAAACGGCCTCCAACTCCCTCGTCGTGGACGCTTACAACGCCAACCCGTCGAGCATGGCGGCGGCATTCGCCAACTTCGCTTTCATCAACGCCCGGCACAAGATGGTGATACTGGGCGAGATGCGCGAGCTGGGAGAGGAGAGTCTTGTGGAACACGCCAAGGTTCTCGCTCAACTTTCCTCACTGGCGGACATAGAGAAGATATGGTTGGTGGGCGGAGAGTTTGAGAAGGCTCTTGCCGAGTGCCCACTTCAGAGTGCGACGTGCTTCGCCAGTGTGGAGGATGTGAAGTCGGTGCTTGCTGCATTGCCGCTTACAGGGTACACCATACTGATAAAGGGAAGTCACGGCACGCGTCTGTGGCAGTTACCAGGCCTGTTGTGATGTCACCACGTCCACCACGTGGCTGCCAGCGCCTATGAGGTCGGGGCGTTCCGACATACGTTTCTGATATTCGATGAAAAGGGAGAATGTCTCCTCACTCATGTGGTTGAGCCGCGTGCGCATATAGTCTGCCGCTCCGTCGGGCGAGAATATGGTGACACGCTTCAGCCTTGACTTTTCGTTGAGACGGTCTATGTCCTCCGTACGCACATAGTCGTACAGTTCCCCCTCCTGCGCCTGTATGTGGAAGTTGCCGTCTACCACACCGCGCTTCAGGAAGTCGCCTATCCTCTCCTCGTCAAAGCAGTAGGAGAGGATGCTGTATTCGTTCATCAGATAAGCCGCGAATATCACTCCTCCCGGTTTTGTCACACGTTTTGCCTCGTTCAGCACCGCCAGCTTCCCCTCGTCGCCTATGGTATGGTACAGAGGTCCCAACAGGAGTGTGACATCCGCCGATGCGGTGGGGATGAACGGCATATCCCTTGCGTCGCCCTGTATCACGTCGGCGGAGGGCTCGCGCTTCAGGAAGACTTCTATGTTGCGGTGTACCAGTTCCACGGCCTTCACCTTGTACCCCTCCTTCATCAGAGCCGACGTGTAACGGCCTGTCCCTGCGCCTATGTCCAGCACATACTGTCCCGGGCGCAGGAAACGGTGCAGATGGTGCATGGTGGTCTCAAACTCCACCATACCGTGTCTGCGCAGCAGCCGCAGGTCTTCGGGATGTTTGTTGTAGTGCTTCTCTATATTCGTCAGTGCCATGTCAGTGTGCTGTCATTTGTCGTATTCGTCCTTTCTCTTGGGATTCTTGGGAAACCATCCCTTCTTCACTCTCTCTCTTTGTTCAAATATCTCAAGGATGCTCCACAGGCACGAACATCCTACGACACCCAGTATGGGACTTGCCATGCTGTCCTCCACGAGCAGGCTCGCCGTGATGAAAGCGACACCCGCAAGGGCGAACACCCACCAACACTTGGTGCCGAAATAATACTCACCCTTGATGACGATAGGGTGGAATACGCCTATCACCATAAAGGTGACCACGGCTATTATCAATCCTGAAAAGTTCATGTCCATATTTCTGTTTTTCTATTTCTTCACAACTTTCTTGCCGCCCCTCACATACACCCCGGCAGACAGACGCTGCAAGCCGTCGCCCATATACATACCCTGGAGGTTGTACACCTTGTCGTCCGAGGCATCATCGTCGGCAGTACTGTTTATGGTATCCGTCCCGTTGTCCTCCATGTCGAAGCGGAAACTCCTGGCATTGGCGGCGTTTTCGCCCGGTATGTAACAGCGGAAAGGCTCTATTGTAGTGTGTCGTTGACTGCTCCACGGATAGAAGCCGGCTGACTCCGACTTGTCGGGCTGCAGGGTGTAGGGACACTGTGTACCCGAGTATGCCGAGGCGGTGTTTAACGTGGGCAGTGTGCCGGCGAGTCCGTCCCAACGGTCGGTGATGTCGTACACATCCTCCTCTATGATGTGGAAGTTGTACGTGCCCACGTACTGCGTGTGCAGCACAGTAGGAGTACCATGGGGTATGAAGTTGCCCGGCATGGACTTCAGCGTTATCACGAAGTCGGCGGCACCAGTGTCGTCGGCATTACGATCTGTGGGATAGTATGCCACCACTCCTGCCGGGCTCGACAGGTTGCAGGGGCAGTAGATGGTGGAGAAACCGTAGCCGGCACTTTTGAACGTGAGCGGCAGGTATTCTACAAATTCCACAGTCCATTCATTGTTGCTCCCTGAAGTCAGACTGCCTGTGCCGTCGCTGACGGTGTACACATGTCCCGTACGGGTGAGCGAGAAACTGTTGCCGCTTTCGCCGACATCTATAGGGGACATCAGTGCCGGTGAGGTGTCTTTCAGATAAAGCCCGCACTGGTAGAAGAGCAGTGAACGGTCTTTCCCATACCATATTATAGAGGACGCGTCTTCGTCGGCGGTCACACTGACGGTGGTCCCATTGGTATTCAGATAGTTGCCGTCCGGGTCTTTCAGTCTGATGAAGGAGCCTGGGCCTGCCACCTTGTGTGTTTGCATGACGAATGTTCCCGACGACGGTTCGTATTTGTGGTTGCCCTCGTAAGAGGCTGTGATGACCGCAGTTCCGTTGCCTGTTATTGTCACCTCTCCAGTCAGATCGTCCACTGTCAGCACTGTGCTCGGCACAGCACTGTACGTGACCTCTCCACCTAATTCGTTTTGGCCTATCAGAGAGTTGTTCACTGTCTCACGGAGTGTCACGGAGGGCATTATCTGCCCCTCGTAGTCGGTGTGGTAGATGTCGTAGGGATAAGTCACCATGAGTTCCGTGGGATACCGTTTCACCTCCACCGTGTACTCCTTGGTCAGTGTTATGTAATCGTCGTCTTCCGTTGAGGTAATCTTCACCACGGCCTTTCCCTCGCCTACGGTGGTCATCTTGCCAGCCTCGTCTATGGTGAGCACATCCGTGTCGTCGCAGGAGTAGACGATACCTGCGGAGCTGTTGGTAGAGGCCCTTACCGTACGAGAGTCATCCACGTAAAGTGACGAGGGCACGGTGGCGGTTATGGTGGGGATGGCGCGTGTGCTCACCGTGAGCTTGTACGATGCTTCGGAGGGCTCGTAGCAGTCGTTGCCGGCAAACGAGGCTGTGACGGTGGCTTCCGCCTCCATGGCGTTAAGGGTCACAGCTCCGGTGCTCCCGTCTATCGTCACAGCTCCCTCGGGAGTTGATACGCAGCTGTAGCTCACCGTTCCGGCATCCGTAGGGGTGAGCGTGGCGGCTGGGGCGGTGAAGCCTTGGGTGTAGAGCACGAAATAGTCCGTCTCGGGAAAGGAGAGCGTAGTGGCAGCCTTGCTTACGGTAATGTCGAACGTCGCTTCCGCCTTCGCATAGGTTTTGTTGCCGCTAAACGTGGCGGTGATAGTGGCGATGCCAGCCTTGTCTACAGTGATGGCACCGGTGGAGGCATCAGCCTGTATGTGTGTGACGGAAGACGAGAAGCTTATTTTCCCCTTATTAATCTCTTCGCCGCTGATGCCGTCGGTCAGCGTGGACGAGGTGAGCACAGGCACCGCCTCGCCGTAGGTCAGAGAGGACTTGTCGTACTGGAGGTCTATCTTTGCGGGACGTTTCCTCACCTCAATGGTCAATGTGGCGGAGGCTGCCTCGTAGTCGTCGGTCTGCGACGTGCTTACAGTTATCTGCACTTCAGCAGCGTTTTTGTTGCCAGTACCTTTGGCGGTAATCACTCCGTCTGTGGAGACTTCCGCTATTGACGTGTCGCTGGAGGTGTATGTCACCGCACCGTTGGAATTTGTGGTGACGGTCAACGACCCTGTGTCGCCTATGTAGAGTGCCGTCGTGCTGGCGGAAATCTGTATGTCGGTAAGGTGGCGCGGCAGCAGCGTGGCTGTGACAGTGCCGCTCATGGTGGCATCGGATGTCATGAACTCACTGGCGGACTGCGGTATTGTGGCTGTGGCGGTGATGGTCACGGTCGTCTCGGAGGAGAACTTAGTGTCGTAGGAAGCCGTTGCCTGCTCGGGATGTTCGTTGTCCTTGGTGACGGAGATGTTGGAATGGCTGGAAGTCCATTCGTAGGCCGACACTGTGGTTACCTCCGACGGTGCTGTTTCTGACGCATAACTGTCGTCAGACGACGCATACCAAGTCTTTGTGCCGCCGGATTCCGTCCAAGTGTAGGTGTTGTATGCTGGGGTGTATGACACTGCGCTCACATAATAGTCGCGCGTGTCGCCCTCACGTTCGAATGTCTGTGTGTTGTCGTATTCCACAGTCACGGTGCCAGATTTGGCAGTCTGCTTCAAGGTTGTTGAGTAGATGGAAGCACCGCCAGACCGACTCGTAGTCCACTTGCTGTTGTTGTAGGTTATGTAATAGGTGGAAAACAAAGGTGTGGTATACACCCTGTTGTTGGATATTGTCCACGATGTGCCGTCGGAAGAAGATGTTTTCAACGACAAAGATGATCTATCCCCATACAGATAATGCCCTTGGTTACTCAGTGTTCCGCTGCTTGTTCCCGAGCACGTCCACATACAGGTTTTGGGGTTGAAGGTGGTGGCATTGGTGAGAGTTCCTCCATTGTTGGCGAGGTAGTTGCCGTTGCCGTCGGTGATGACATAGAGATTGTCGGCAGCGGCAGTCGCCACGATGCCTATGAGGAACACCATGCAGAGCAATATCTTGTTTATATAGTTTCTCATACGTTTGTTGTTTTTATAGATCTTCTAGATTTTTTAGAGTCTCTAGAACTTCTAGAAAACCTATCTGACTATCACTTTCTTCAACTTGCCGTCTACTTTTACTATGTACACTCCGTCGGCGGTTACTACAGTCTTGTACTGCTTGCTTTGCGCCTTTGCCGAGGCGTGTCTCCGTCCGGAAGCGTCGTAGATGTCTATCTCCTCGCCGCCTTGCAGTCCGCTTATGTACACTTCGTGGCCGTACACCCGTATCTCTATGTCGCCCTGTGCGTCGTCAATGTCGGGCTCTGCGGCATAGCGGCGCACGTTGTGCCGCACGGACGGAGCTCCCGTTCCCTTGGCGCGTGTCGTGTGGTTGTACACCGGGCGATGGAAGGTGAGTTCCTCTTTGTCCGCTACGGCTGCGGTCTGTGTGAAGATGCCCTCGCCTGTCCAGATGCGAGCTTTGTCGCCGGTGGCGAGATGCCAGTCGGAGGTGTCCCACGAGCTTACGCTGTAGAAGCCACCGTCGCCGTCTGCCGCCGTTGTGCCGTCGAGATATGTCTTGCCGTCATACCACAGCCACAGGGTGTGAGGTATGTCCATGTTGTAGTGGCTGTCACCGCTGAGAGTCTCCTTCGCTGATGTGTCATAGTCACTCACGAGCCAAGGCAGACCGATGCAGTTCCATCCCATGTCCTCCTTCTCCGTGAAGTCCGCAGCGCCGTCGGTGGAGACACGGTCGTCGTACTGCTGCAGTTCCACCGTCTTGCTTATCTCGCCTGCAGTCTCGGTGTACACATAGGAGTCCATGTTGTCGGCATCGCCCTGTGCAGTGAAACGGTAGAGCTTGTCGGCGGCAGATTTGTAGAGTATGCCTTTGTTGGAGTCGGTCGTCACGTCGGTGAGTTCTGTCCACTGCGGCGAAGCCGTGTTGTAGAATGTGGAGTTCCATGCCGAGCGTCCCACGCCGTTGTAGGAATATGTCCCGGCCTTGTCGGCGGAGAGTGTCAGCACGCCGTCGGCAGAGTATGCCGGAGCTCCCGTACCGTTGGAGGCGATGTCCGTCCCCCCATACTGCATGGCGTAAGGCAGACTCACCATGGAGCCGTCTTTGCTCGTCTCCCGCTCCACTCCCACATAGCTCACGCTGACGGCGTTGCCGTTGCCGTAGAGCGACGCGCCGTCCTGTACGAGCAGATAGGCAGGGCGCAAGGCGGTGCCAGAGGTCTGCGTTGTCACTCCTTCGGCGGCTTGGGTCTCATACTGCTCCATCACAAGGCTGTTGCCCTGCATGATGTAGACTACCGAACCGACGTGTGGGTAGTAGTTGGTGAGGTTGCCGTCAGCATCCTTCGACGTGCAGACAACGTCCTGGTCCACACGCCATGTCTCGAATGCACCGCGGTCTACCTTGTCTTCGGTGCTCACGCCCCTGAGCAGACGCAGGTTGCCAAGGAGGTCGCGGTCGGTGTCGTAGTTGATGAACTGCTTCAGTGTCGGCACATCCTTCATCGGGTTGACTGCTTCGCACTGGTCTATGTGTGTTGACATCTCTGTGAGCTGGTAGTTGAGGTTGGGGGCGCTCACCTTGTAATTATAGCCCGAGAGGGTGTTTTCTGTGGCAGGGTGTCCGGTATAGTTGACGAGCGAGTTGAAGATATGGTCTCCGTCCTTGCTGTCGGTACCGTTGTAGGTGACATTCCCGTCTGCTCCCACTGTTCTGCCCTCTACGGTGAGGTTCACCCCATAGCCGTTGCGCCCGATGCGCAGATGGCATCCAGTGTCGTCCACCTTGTTGTCGCGGAACAGGGCTTCATATATGAGGGCATTGTCCACTGTGGCGAGGTCGGTGAGCCGTTGGGCGGACAAGTCGTTGCCGTGTACTATGATGTTGCGCAGAGCCACGCGTCCGTCGGAGTTAAACGGCTGCACGTTTATTACCGGTTGTGCGACAGTGCCCGAGGGGTTCTTTCTGTTGGTGGCAGTGACGGCAAAGCCGTCGACTACGGACACTATCTCGGCGTTGGTGTTGTTGAACGTCGTGGAGCTGGGAGTCTTGATACCGCTGACGGTGGTGGTGCCGGCGGTGGGGTCGGCAAGTCCTCCGCGCTCGGCGGTGACGGTTGCCACGTACTTGTCTATTTCGGTCTGCGCATATTCACGTATGCCGTTGCTGGAGGTTGTGGTGTATGGGCAGTCCTCCGTGCGTGTGGGGAGTATGCTTCCGTACACGCTCACGCCGTCGCGCATGATTACCGACTCGCCGAGGTGCAGTCCGGCGGAGCTTGTGCCGGCTCCCTTGACGAACACGTACGCCTCTTCGTCTACGTTGTTCACATGATACACCGCGGCAAGGTCTATGGCTGCCTGCAGGTTGCCGTAAGCCACAGGGTCGGCCCACGAGTTGCCCAGTCCCGTGGCACTCACGTTGGGGTTGACGTAGATGATGCGGTTGAGGTTGTTCTGATATTCATATGCACCGAGGTCTATGTCGTACACGAAGCGTTGCTCGCCGCCGGCATCGGTGCGTGTGGTGGTCATCCACGCCAGGTCGTATATATTATACGTGTCGGGGTTCTTGATAACGTTGTCGTTGTAGAGGGTGTTGTTGCCTTTGTTGAGCAGACGCAGTGAGGGCAGCAGAGTGAAGTTGCGCAACTCTATGTCGTCTGCCAGCGTGGCTTCCTGTTTAGGGTCTGCGAAGTTGGGACCGTTGATGATGTCGCTGTTCTCGTCAGAGAGTCCCACGTTGTAGTTCTGGTCGGGTATGTCGGGTAGGGAGTAGTCGCTCACATCGGTGCTGTACCCCGTAACGGCATTGTGCGAGAATATGGAGCCCGACTTCTGTGCGCTGACGAACCCTGGCAGTACAAACTGCACACCGTCGTTGTTGTTGCGCCAGAACACGCTGTTGAATATTGCCGAGCCAGTGGCAGCCGATGGGGCGCGCCGCTGGTGGTGAGGCGCAAGCATAGGTCCGTCGGGGTCGTAGTTGCCGTCGTTGTCGTCTTGGTTGATGACGAGCGACGACACTCTGGTGTTCTCGCCGTTGAGGTCTACGCGTCCCTTGTTGAGGGCATATGTGTTGTTGACGATGGTGGTGGGCACTGCCGAGACAAGCGGATTGCCTGTATTGCTGTGCATCACGTTGTTGTAGAGCAACGCATTGCCTCCGTTCTTTCCTATGTACACGGCGCAGGTGGAGTGGTCGTCGTCGGCATAGGAACCGCTGTTCATTATCTTGCTCTTGCTGATGACAATCTTGTTGGCAGTGGTCTCCGCATACTTGTAAGAGACAAACGGTGTCTCCGTCTCCGACACCACCTGGTACGTGGCATCGGTGTAGTACTTGTCCACGGTGCGGTTGTAGTAGCGTGTAGGCTCCTCGGACTCTTCGGACTTTTCCGCGTCAGTGTAATAGGTGTTTATCGAGACGTGGGCTGGTGTGGAAGCCGTGATGTCGTCGGCAAGGTCACCGTAGAAGATGGCGGCACCGTTGACATCCTTGTTGGCCTGGTTGTTGACGAGTGTCACACCGTCGATGTGCAGCGGTATGGTGTTCACGGTCTTGCTGTAACCTTCGCCGTCGCTGTCGGCGTAGTTGCCGTAGCCGTTCGCCTCGTTGTATGTGTTGTAGCCGTAGCGCTGGGTGCCGTCGTGGATATAGAAGAGGTAGTTCCACCTGTCGGATGTAGCATGGGATCGTGCCTGTTGGCGTATGACGGCGGGATACTCCAAAGGGTTGTACACGTTGTTGAGTTCACGGCTGTACCCGCCTTTTATGGTGAGGGACACCACGCCCTTGCCTGTGTCATATTCTTTCACTGTTTTACCATCCTCTTCGTACGCCTTCACTGGCATGGTCACCGACTCGTTGATGGCTTTGGTGTCAATGGTGAACGCCAATTTGTCCTCTATGTTGTAGATGGGAGTGAACGGCCCGTCCATCAGGCGTATCTCCTTGCGGTGGCCGTTGCGGCTGGCGAGCAGTGTCTCTATGGCACGCTGTAGGTCGCTGGTGGGCTGGCTCCATGCGCTGCCGTTGGGCAGACCGTTGTCGGGTTTCTCAAACGGCGACACCCAAAGGATGTCCACCTCGTCACCGGTAGTGGTATACTGCAGCTCGGTGTGCGGATACTCGTACACGCCTATGTCTATGTATGTCTGGTTGTGTGTGGGGTTTGGGTCGTACGAGATGCGGTACAGGGCTTGTCCCGTGGCTGAGCTTTCCATATACGTCATCTCACCCACTGGCAGATACGTGCGGTTTCTGTCGTAGGTGTTCAGCACACGTGTGGTGGTGTAGACTCCCTCGGTGTCGTAGTCGCCTACGGTCTCGGTGGTGTAGCCGTCGGCATTACCATTATTGTAATATATAGAGCGTGAGGGGATGTTTTCAGACGTGTACTCCTTGAACGAAGTCTTATAGACCTCATTCTCGAGGGTAATCTCTTGGGCTATCTTTCCAGCTCCGTTGTCCACGAGGTTGGAGAGGCGTGCCGGACTCCAGTCGGCGGACTCGTAGTAACCGTCGTAGCCCGCAGTCAGCGACGGGTTCACGAAGTTGGGACCTTCGAGGTCAGAGTTCTCCGAGCTGAGGCGTATGTTGCAGTTCTGGTAGGTGTCCGCCCCTTTCTTCTCGCCTTCGGAGTGTATCATGTCGCGGGCGTAAACGTGCGGGAGGAATCCAAGGTTTCTCATGTCCGTGATGTTGTGCGGTGTCGTACCGCGCCCGTACTCATAAGCGCAGTACCATGCCGTCTCGCCGAAGTCGGAGTGCCGTGATGTGCTGTTGCCGTCGAGAGCCGTCAGGTCGGAGGGTATCTTGGTGTCGTCGGTGAAGTCGGGAGCGGAGTAGATGCCGGAGAACTCGCCGGGAGCGTAGTTGCAGAAGAGACGCGAGTTGAACTTGAACAGCGGGTTGACACTGTCGTATTTCTTGCTCATCTCGTCGTTGATGTCGTTGCCCCAGAACAGGGTGTTTACAAACTGGTTGTAGTATGTCGTGGTGGGACGCAGAGGGTTGCCCTCTCCTATGCCGCCGTTGCGTCCGTCTGTGAAGTCGCGGTTGGGGTTCATGGTAAACATCACGGGGTATGCGTTGGCACGGTTGCGCACAAAGTCGCAGTTGAGGATGTGGAAGAAGCCAAAGCGTCCCACATACACCGCACCGCCCGCGCCGCCTAAAAGTGAGCGTGTCTCGTCGGCCAGCATCCTCTTGAACTCGGTAGGCTTCTCGTTCAATCTCTCGTCGTACGCCTCATTGTTGGCGAACAGCGTGTTGTAGACTCTCAGCTGGTATGTGGCGAGCACTGCTCCGCCTATGCCGGCGTATGCCACTTCCTTCTCGTCGCCGTTAATGTCAAGCAGCGTCTCACAGCCGCTGACAGAGCGGTTCTGTTCGAATACGCTGCTGTATATGTTCACCAGACCGTTGGAGCAGAGCGCGCCTCCACCTCCTGCCGTATTGTTGGTGAACTTGCAGTTGGCAATGATAAGGGGTATGTTGCGGTAGCCCACAGATTCGCTTATGCCGCTGTGCTTGTATTCTATGGTGCCGAACCCTTCGGCGGCGAGTGAAGTTTTCTTGTTGTAGTCGTCGCAGTAGCGGTTGCCGTTGACGAAGATTCCGCCGCCGAGGTAGTGGTTGTACATGTTCGTATAGTCGGTGGAGCCTTCGGTATAGTGTAAGGCATGGCCGCTTACTATCTGCAGTCCGTCAAGCACTATGTCCTGCCCCTGCTCATAGGCGTAGGAGCCTTCGCCGTTGGCTGTCGTGTAGACGCTGTAATCCAAAGCGTCGCTTGTCGGTTCGGCGGCCTTGGGCAGCATGCCCGTCACGTTCTGGTCGGCGACGAGCGTCACCACATGATAGCTTCCGTTGGCGGCTTGGTAGCTCACGTCGCCCGAGAGTATGGTCTGATTCTCGAACTCCCACGGCTCTATGATGTTGTTGCCGTTGTTGTCCAGCGTCCGGCGGCGTGGCTTCAACTTGCTTATGGGCAGCTGGTCTATGGCGTAGCCGTCACTGCCTCCTATGCTCACTAAGGTGTCGTTGTCTGTCTCTACCACCGACTTGACGTTGTCGGACAGGACATTGGTATAGCCGGCGGGGTTGTCGCCTTCCTTGTAGTATCTGCCGAAGTAAGACTTCTCCCTGTCGGGGTTGTCTATGGCGAAGCCTCCGTACACGCTCACGCCCTCGGGTATGGCAAAACTGTTTCCCGAGGAGTTGATGTGTACGTTGTCTATGTTGTGCCTGGGATAATATGTGCCCCTGCCGAGGCATATCTCAAAGGGCAGGTTGTTGGAGCCCTCTTGGTTGAGCCCCGTCTTCACCCCGTTGAGCGAGCGCGCCTCTATTATGTAGTCAAGTGCGTCCTGCAGGCTCTGCATGGGGAAGGCGAACGATGAGCCCTCCTGGCTGTAGTACTCCTCGTCACTGCCTTCGGCCGCCGTGGCGGCAAGATTCATCATGGTCTGTGCGGCATCCATGTTAATGTCTTCCGATCTTGCCACGAAGATACGCAGCATCAGTTGTCGGCTGTCCAGTATCTTGTCCAAGGCACGCGCTCCCATCTCTATGCTGGTGCGGTTTCTCCCTGTGGACACGAGGCGGTCTTCGGCGGCGAAGTCGAATGCCGACAGACCAGCACTTGTCACCAATGCGGAGTACTGCTCGCTGGGCATACCGTTGCGTATCAGTGAGGAGTAGTCAGTGAGGGCATAGTAGCCGAAGTCGTCGTACTTCCCGTGTGTGTCGTCGTCCGTGCTTTCCTTGGCAATGGTGTTGTGGTCGTCATCGGCGTTGCCCTTGGCGGCGAAACGCACACCCGAGGAGTTGAGGTTTCCAAGCTGTATGTTGTTGAGTCCTGGCACGAGCAGGTTCTGCACGGCACAGAAGGCGAAGGGGTAGAACTCTATCGTCGTCAACGGGTCGTCGGCGGCCTTGGTGGCGTTGTAGAGTCCCGACACATTAGCTTGGTTGACACTGTTGTTCTGCCAAATCACCGAGGAGTTGACGCGGATGTTCATGTCGTCGCTGCTCTGTCCGAACCAGATGCCGCCGCCTTGTTTGTTGGCGGTGTTGTTGACGATGGTGGATGTGTAGACATGAGCCATGTTCTCGTCGACGGCGGTGCCTGAGGACTTGGTGTCGACGACAGTTCCGTCGGACAGGGTTGTGCCCTCCTCAAACATATATACCGCACCGCCGTAGTCGGCGGTGTTCTGGTCTATGAGACATCCCGAGACGAGGGCGTTGTGGGTGAGTGCGAGGGCTCCTCCGTAGGTGCCATTGTTGCCGCGCACTATGCAGTTGCGCACGTGGGCATAGTCGGTGACTATGGCGGCTCCGCCATACTGGTTGATGTCGGCTGTGGCGTTGGCGGAGTTCGGCACTTGTGCGTCGGCGTTGCCTCCGGTGACGAACAGCCCGTCTATGACGGCGCGGTCGGCGGTTTTCTCACTCATCGACATATATTTGTCACCTTCCTTCCATGTGCTGGGCTCTCCAATGGTGTCGCCTTCCTCGTACGGGTAGCCCTCGCCGTCAAACACACGGTCGGTGAATGTCACCACGTGATAGGTGTATGTGTACTGTTTTTCGCTCTTGTTGTAGTAGTAGGAATCGAAGTATGTGGGGTTGCCCGTGATGTCGCGGTTGTCAGCGGTGTTTCCCGCCGAGTCCTTGGTGTAGAAGCCGTTGTCGTCGTCAGAGGTATAGGTGTCGGTGTATCCGCCCCACACCTCCACTCCGCGCGGCACCATGATGGACCATACACGTGCGCTTTGGTCGCCCTCGTCGGTGGTACGGCAAGCATAGTACTGGAAATTCTCTCCTGCGGCAGCCAAGGATGCGCTGTTTGCCACCTTCACGATGACGGTGTCCGACGGATAGTTGTACTTGTAGCGTCCTGCTGCATCGAGCACCTTCTGAAGCTTAGAGGCGCAGGCGGCGTTGGCGGGACTGTCGGCAGATGCCGTGCCACGACCGTCGGGGGTGACGTAAAAGACACGTTTGTTATTCGTAGAGCCAGTAGTGGTGATTATCTCAGGGTTGATGTCGAGCGACTGGTTGTACTCGTATGCACCCTTGTCTATGGTGCAGTCCTGTATGCGTTCTTCGCCGTTGATGTCAACTGTGATGTCAAGGTTGGTGAGCTCCTGGTATTCCGATCCCTTGTTGATACACTGTGTGGCGGTGGCTTTCAGCGAGTAGTCTGTATTGTCGTAGTCATCGCGAACGAAAGGCTCGTTGGCTTTGCTGTTGTTATAGAACGCAAGATAATTGGAAGCGGAACCTGTACCCGTGCCAACAATCATCACTTTGTTGACATCGGAAGCATCGTCAGAAGCATACGTCTTTGACCATGCCGAACTGTAACATGTATGAAAGGCATCATTTGTATTTCCGGCTTGGTCACTGAAACCGGACATACCGACCTGTATCAGGTTCTCTGCTGTTCTACCATTGGCATAGTTACCCCAAATAATGCAGTTGTAGAAACGAGACTGATTGATGTATTTTCCACCACCTTGATGTTTTGCTGCCGCATCCCACACGCCGCCTGTAGCGGCATAGTCGCCATCCGGCCCCGCACTTACAGCCACATTATAAGCAATGGTGCAGTTGTAAAGGCTGGAGGTCTGATATATGTACAAACCGGCACCGAGCAAATTGTTTTTCCGACTGTCTGTGGTGTTCTCCACAATGAGAGAGTTGATGAGTGTGCCGCCCGCAGCATACACACCAGCGCCCCCGAAGAATGACTGGTAGTTGTTGGCATAGACGTAGTTCTTCATTATCTTGCAGTTCTTGACAATAGAACCGTCATTCATGTAGATGCCTCCACCGCCTTGACAATAATTTGTGTTTCTTGAAGATGCACTATACGTATTGTTCTGCACAAGGCAGTTCTTCAGCGTTCCGCCACTCAGGAGATACACTCCGGCACCATAATTAGTCCCTGTGGTGTAGCCGTCCTGTATGGTAAAGCCCTCGAAGACGGCGGCGGTGGAGAAATTGGCATATTGCGTAAGCACGCGTCCGTTGCCGTTGCCGTTGATGACGGTCATGTGCTCAGCCTTGGTGTTGGAGATGCTGCGCTCGTTCTCGCCGGGGTTGCCTTCAGCAGGATAGCCGCCTTTCACATTCACGCCTTCCTTCCATGTGAGGTTGGCGGTGTACGTGCCCGCGCCCACGTGCACCTCGTGCTGTGTCGTTTGGTCGGCATTCCACAGGGTGTTTGCCATATTGAGGGCATATTGGAAGCCGTTCACTCCGCTGTAGGTGGCGTTGCCGTTTATGGCTCTGCTCCATGAATAACCGTCGCGGTCGGTGGTGCTGTTGTCCACCGTGCCGTCGTCGTTGCGGTAGTTGCGCACATACAATACCTTGCCGTAGGCTTTCTGTCCGTCGGGATAAGCTTTCTCGCCTTCGTCGGCGACGGCACTCTCGTGGTTCTCTATGGCTCCTATGTCGGGCAGACCGCCGTAGTCGCGGGTCACAGTGCCAGTCATGTCGGTGCCCCATTCGGCATGGTCGTCGGTCTCTGCGCCGTCGCTGTCCACCGTGGAGGCACGGTTTACCATCGGGTTGTTGTTGTGCGGCATGAAGGATGTCGCCTTCCCATAGTAGGTGACATTGCCCGATGGGGAGACCCCGGCGTTCTTCGTGGGGTTCATGAAACGCGGGTATGTGGTGGACGTGCTGCTGAAGGCGTAGGTGAGGATAGCCTCGTTGGTGCCGTCCAGACTGTTGTTGGCGATGAAGGCCGCCGATTTGGAGTCGAAGAGGTTGTGGTCGCCGGTGAACGTGCCTCCGTTGAAGAGACGCACCGCCGTGAGAGCCTTGTCCTCATTGCCGCGTGTGTCTTCGAGCGGTTCGGACATATTGCCGTAGAACACGGAGTTGACGACCTTCACCGTGCCGTAGCTGTCGATGGCGTTGCCCACGTTGCGTATGAAGTTGCAGTGGGAGAAACTGGCGGTGGAACCTGTGCGCACCACGATGTTGCCGGTGTTGGACACCGCATTGCCGTCGGCATCCAGTGTGCGGCTCTCGTTGTTGTGGAAGATGCAGTTCTCAAAGTACACCTCCGAGTCCGTCATGTCGGCGGCGGCACCCTCGCTGGCGGTGTGTCCAGCCACGCTGCAGTTGCGTATCTTCACACCTGTGGCGTTGTTGAACGTCATGGCAGCCCCCACCGTCACGGGTGTGCCCTCTATCTTCTCCGTGCCGCGTGCGTTGGCATTGCGTATGGCGAAGCCGTCAAGCACAGTGTTCTCCGTGCCGTCGAACGTTAGTAGGTGGGATACGTTGAGGGCATAGTCGTCCTGTGCGTCGCCGGTGATGATGGTAAGGCAGGCGGTAGGGCTGCGTTTGTCAAGGTCGGTGCCGGTGTTGTCGGAGGAATATCCTCCGTAGATGTTCACATTGCCCGGTATGCCTATGTCCGTTGTGCGTATACGTCCTACGGCGGAGGTGTTGGTATTGTTCACCGTTCCCTCTTTCACATATACGTTGACGGTGGTGGCTGACGGGTAGCTCTGCTCCTTGATGAACGCCATGGCATCGGAGAAGAAACGTATCGGCTGGTTCCAACTTGAGCCTATGGAGGTGTACTCTGTGCCGCCGTCGTCATTGGGGGCTACGTAGAAGTTGACCGTTGTCTTTCCCGAGGCGGTGACGGTCTGCGGCTCTATGGTGGTGTGGGTGGTGAGGTACGCACCGAGGGTAGGGCGTGGGGTAAAACTCTTTCCCATCACGTCCTTGTCTATCTCATAGGCGGGAGTCCGTCCGTAACGGTCGAGGTCGATGGTGAGCACGCCACGGTGGTTGAGCGAGGAGCGTGACAGCGGCTGGAAGTCGTAGGCGGCACCCAGGTATGTGTAGTCACGTCCCTCCACTGCTACGGTCTGCATGGCTACGTCTGTATAGTAGGTAGTGCCGAGTTTGATGTTGTCGGCGTTGACCTCCACTCCCATGTTGTCGTAGAGGGTTACTCCGTCGGCTATGCTGCTTGTACCGTCGTAGATGAACTGCGTTCTCTGTGCGGAGCTTACATAACCGGCGTTGGGCGTGGGGTTGGAGAACAACGGATAACCCTCGGAGGCGTATGCGGTACCGTCGGCACTGCTGTTGTACTTCGACAGCTTCGTCACGTTGTCCTTTATCACTCCGCTCCAGTCCGTGTAGTCCGACTGGCTGAGCGAGGTGTACATGATGTTGGGGCTGAGTTCTGTGCCGCTGCCCGAGCGCGAGGTGGCATACTGTATGTCGTTGTTGGCACTGCACACACCTCCCCACAGCACGGAGTTGGACACTATGGCGTTGTTGCGGCAGTATACGCCGGCAGAGCGTCCGTTGGCTATGCCGTTGGTTATGATGCCCGCACCGTTGCATTTGTTGTTGACGACTGTTGCCTGCGTTATGACACCGCCGCTGTTCATGTATATGCCTCCGGCTTCGTTGGTGGCAGTGTTGTTTGCCACCACTACGGCACTGCACGCTATCTTGTACTTGTTGTCGCCGTCGGTGTCGTTGGCTACTATCGCCACTCCGCCGCCCATGCGTCCCACGCATCCGAAGACTCCCGAGCGACGCATAACCATGGGTGTGTAGGACGCACTGTAAGTGTCGGGTCCGTCCATGCACACTCCGCCGCCCATACCGTAGGAGATGCCTATGCCCACAGTCTGGCAGTCCATCACGGCAGTATGCTCTATGTAGCCTCCGCCGTCCATATAGACGCCTCCGCCGTCGCGGTACGACACGCACTGCCGCACCAGACAGTTCTTCAGGCACGAGCCTTCCACCATATACACTCCGCCTCCGTAGGCGTTGTGCGGCCGGCCAGACAGGTCGGAGTTGTAAGCGTTACCGTGCTCTATGACACAGCCCTCAAGCAGTGCCGACTGCTTGCCTCCGCCGTTGGGCTTGGCGCGCCCTGTGGCGTCAAAGCCATTGGTGGCGAAGAACACCACGTGGTAGCAGTTGCCGTAGAACGAGGTCTCCCACCGTTCCCTGGTGGTGTTCCATGTAAACTCCGCCGAGGAGGAGAGGTCGCCGCTGAGTATGGTGGAGTACTTGTACACGTTGCCGAAGGACTTGGTGGCGTTCTCCTCGCGTGCTTCCTTGGAGGTCTCGTCACCTTTGAAGCCGCCGTACACACTGATGCCGGCTGGTATTTTGAACGACATGTAGAGGGTGCTGCCGCCTGTCGACTCGGTGCTCTCCGTAGGGGTATAGATGCCATGAGCCACCCACACCTCGCCCGTGAGTCCGTTGTCCACGAGGTCGTTGATGGCGTCTTGTATGTTGGACTTCGCCTTTTCCCACGACTTGCCGTCGTTGGAATAGGCTCCTCCCTTCGACACGTACCGCACCTCTTGTGCCGCGCCGCCCGGGGGGCAGAGCAGCGACAGGATTGTAAATATCAGTAAACCGACTATCTTGCGTTGCATTATAGCGTATGCTTTTGTTTCACATTATTCTTTCACACTCGCTATCACCCGATACCAACCGGTGTAGATGTTGCTGTAGGTGTCTGTGGCGGGGGTGACTGCGCCGTTTGTCTGCGGACGCAAGCCCGAACCGCCGTAGGTGACTGTGTAGTTTATCGTGCCGGGCGACGGCGGCTGGAGCATATAGGCGTAGGCGCGCCCTGTCCATTTGTTGCCCTCGTTGACTTCAAACGACGGATTGTCCATACCTTCTCCCAAGACCACGGAGGAGGATGTGCCGGCGGTGTTGCCCGTGGGCACGAATATCTTACACTTAGAGGGCAGCCCAGTGCACTCTATCTTCTGCAGCTCCACCGTCTGGCGCAGCGATGACGGTATCTCCCATGTGAAGTCCACCTTCGCCGCAGCGTGGTAGAGCTTCACCGCACTACATGTCAGCACGTCGTTGTTGCTCATTATAACGCCGTTGTCGGTGCTTGCGGCTGGAGAGGAACGGTCGTTGGCGGGCGTTGAGTAGATGTCCTTCAGTTGACTGGAAGAGAACGCAGAGAAGTCGCACTCTATGGCTTCTATCCTTTCCATGGTGTAGTTGGCCATGCTGCCTGGCAGCACGCCGCTGAGGTCGGTGCGCGACGCTATGGCATACACGCGGTTCTTGCCTAGGACTTTGTTGAAGTCGCTGCTGATGCGGAACGTCACGCGCACGTTCTTGTGCCACCGCTCGTCCTTGGTGTCCGTGTCGCGTCTTTCCCATTCCGTCGCCGTCTGGTCGTCTGTATAGGTGAAAGTCTGCGTCAGCACTTCGCTGCCGCCTGTCTCCGACACGAAGGCGTATACGTAGAGATAGAGCGGAGCCTCGAACACCACGTCATTGCCAGGGTCGCCTTGCTCTGCGGCGCGTGTGGCAGTGGAGGTGTTGGCACGGTATATGTCGACGGGGATTTCGAGCGTCACGACCCTTGTCTCCAGTGTGCCGTCGTCGGTGGAGCATGCCATCGGCAGCAGTGCCAGCAGTGGGAATATTATATGGAGTGCACGTTTCATCAATTCTCTGTCCTTTTGTTCTTCTTACCATGTGGTGGTGTCCACGTACCCTGCCTGCCACTTGGTGTACACCTCCACGGCATGACTGAACTCGAGTTTGTTGTTCGTTGTTATTTTGAACACGTATGTGTACAGGTAACCGGGTCTCCACTTCATGTACTCCGCAGGGATGACGGCTGTGCGCTCGTCGAAGTCATCTCCCGAACTGTTGTCGGTGTACACGTAGGCGGTGCAGAGGAAGTCCACGGTGCTGGACGTGGGAATCATCAGATATTCCGGCCATGCCTGATAGCGTTCGTTCTGGTTGGTGAGCTCCAGAGGGTCGAGGGTCATCGTGGGCAGAGTCACCGTTCCTGCCGTGGCGGTAGCTGTCTCACGGCTGCCTGTCATGTCCCAGCTGACATTCACTGAGCCGTCGCCGGTAAGCTCGGATCCGTCCTTGGGACCGAAGGTGATGTTATGCGTTGCGTCGTCATCTTTGCCGAGCTGTGTCGTTGACGTTCCCTCGGGGCGTTCGAACTCCAAGCGCACGAGGGCGTAAGGTTTCACAAACACCAACTGTACCGGGGTGTCGTAACACTTGGCAGGGTTGCCCTGCCACAACGCACCGTACATCGGGATGTTCTTCTCTGCCACCTCGGTGCCGTCGCTGGTTTTGTATTTGCCGTCCTTAGTGTGGGTTATGTACTCCAGTCCGTCGAACACCATGCTGAAGCTGCCGTCTGCCGACACCTCTGTGCTCGCGTCTATCACGCTGCCGTTGTATCGCAGGTTGTTCTTATAGTTGGGCAGCACGGCGAAGAAGCGGTAGTCGCTGCTGTTGCCGTCCCAGTATTTTATCTCCTGCATTTGTCCCAAGTAGTCGGTGCCTTGTCCCACGTACTCCCAGCCGGTGGTGTTGGTAGTGGAAGAGTTGGCGGAGTTTTCTGTGTAGTTGAGGGTGTAGCCAGGCATCACGTTCTGTACCATGCCGTTGAGTGTCTTGTAGCCGTAGACCGTTATCTGGTCGTGGCCGAGGGTGTGCAGTCCCGTCTGCGAACCGGCGCGTGTCGCCTGTTCTGTGCCGCTGCCAGTGTTGAACGAGATGCTGTATTCCTTGCCGCTTGGGTTGTCGGGCACGTCGTCGGAGCAGCAGCACAGCGTCGCTGCCGCAAGGACGGCAAGCAGTGCGGCCGCGGAGGGGAGTATGCTTGTATGGAATGTTCCCTCGTTCATTCTCTACTGGTTTACCTTGAAGGATGTCCTGTACGTCCTGCGGTTGTAGGTGGCGATGATGGTGTAGGTGCCTGCCGTTGTCTGGCCGGGCACCGTGATGGTTACATTCTCCGACTCGTTGTCGTTGACGGTCACTCCCGACGGCACATCGGCGTCGAGGGCGTACGTGACATCGGCATTGGATGCCGTGATGCCGTCCACAGTGAGTGACGGTGTTATTGTGCCGCCGGAGTTTTCTATTACAGCAGGATTGAGCGACAGCGTGCCGGAGGTCTGTCCGTCGTAGCCGTCCACCTTCACTATCTTGTAATATCTCTTGGAGTCCGAGGTGGTGTACTCCACGGCGTAGACGCGTCTCTCCGCCGTCCATCTCACTGCCGGCAAGGAACGCATGGCATCGGTGCCGTCGCCCATAGGCACCTCGTTCACGAAGTCGTCGTCGGCTATAGTCTGCCCGTACACCGTCACAGGTTGGTCCACGAGGGTGTTGTCGGCGGTGTAGCTGTTGATGTACGTCGACACGTTGGCTTGCGTGACGGGGTAGTTCTCTGGGTCGGTGGTGGTGGCGACGAAGAGTCTCGTGTTTGACGATGTGGCGGTCACGAGGGTGTTGTTGTCCACGAATGACGCATAGACGGTGTTGCCGGCATTGTAGTCATCATGCCCCACGGTGACGAGCCGCAAGTCGGGGTTGTAGCCCATGGTGACTATGTTGACATCATTGCCTGTGTTGGATATCTTCTCCTCCTCTCCTGTGCCGTCGCTGACTGCCACGCAGTCGAACGTTATGGGGTAGAGCCCAGTGAGGCTGCCTACGGTGGCGTTGGTCTGGTCGCTGATTTTGAAGATGTAGGTGTAGGCACATCCCGGTTTCCACTTCAAGTAGGCGGCCGGCACCTCCGCCGTGGCGTTCCTCACCTCTATGGTCTCGCCCACTTTGGACTTCAGGGTGAAGTCCATCTTCACCTTCAGACTGTGGGCGTTGTACTCCATGGGATATATGGCGGTATAGCCGTCGTCGCTCTTGTCGTATACCACGTCGGCGGCGTTGTCGCCGAGCACCGTCCCTTGCCGGAGGTTGTCGCCGAGAGTGAGCACATTGTCCTTCGTCCCGCCGAAAACGACCACTGGTATGTTCTCTTCCGTGGCGTGTCGGTCTGTGTACGTCACTGTCATAGTACCCTCCTTGTACGGTGTGTTGTGGCTCAGGTTGGCGGCGAACTGACCGGTGTTCTCCGTCGTCATGTCACCGAACGAAGGCATTGTCTCGTCGACAGTGCGGAATGCGTCGATGGTGAGCGAATAGCCGGGGACGGTCTCGTACATCCCCACGCGCACCTTCGCCATGGCGTTGCGGAAGTTGAAGCTCACCTTGCCGCCGTAGGCGTTGCTCTGTGTCTGGTCGGTGTTGGAGGATGCCGTTATGTGTATGCGGTCGGCAAGATAGAGGTCTGTAGGCTCGGCATCCGCAGCCATCTCTATGGTGTAGCCGTTGCGATAGGTGTCAAAGGTGCTGCCGGTGTTCTTCGTCACCTTCATCTTGCCGTCCTCAAGGTCGTTGTTGGCGATGGCAAACGCATAGAAGGTATAGTCGGCGGCATTGTAGTCCCAGTATTTCACGGCCTGTGCGGCAGTGCCGATGTTGTCCCGCAGGTTGGCAGCCTCGTCGTAGGAAAGGGCGTTGCCTATATATCCCCATCCGCTGCTGTTGTCCACGGAGGAACCTCCGGTGCCGTCGGAGTACGTCACCTTGTAGTTTTGGAACACAAGGTTTTCGGCGGCAAGAGCGTCTGCGCCTAAGCTCTCGTTCTTTATGCCATAGACGAAGAACCTGTTTCCAAGCATATCGGCGGCATTCTTGCCGGTCTTCCCGGTACGGGTGAAAGGCACGACTGCATTGACGAAAGAGATGCCTCCTCCGTTGGGAGCAGAGTAGCCCCCGTTGTAGTAGTCGTCCACACAGGCCGTCAGGCCCACCGCCAATATATATACTCCTATTCTCTTATACATTACATGTTATGTAGGCTCTATAGTGCCTCTATGCTTTTAGGTTTTCTATAGCCTATAGGACTTATAGATCTCATAGATTCTCTATAGCTTCTATGGCGGCACAGTGCCACCCATTATCCTTTTATTCGCTGCAAAGATACGACTATCCAGTAATTCTCACAAATAACGGCTTAGCGTTTTTGTGGGAGGGAGGTAGCAGCGTTTCTTGTAGCCGGGAGGGGAGTCGAACCCCACCCGGCTTTGACGTTCCTTGCGGAACGGTTTAGTTTATTGCTCAGCAGTACCTACCTTAACAATCTTGTAGGTCTTGTTACCACCATTGGTGTACTCTACTGCGTAAACAGTGCTTGCAGTTGCAGTCCACTTGAGGGCGTTGACTGTGCGTGTTCCGTTACCATCTTCAGAAGGAACATTGTCTACGAACGCTGGTGTCGAACTTCCATCTGAGCTGATCGTAACAGCCGTTACCGTCAATACACCATTGTTGAGGTCTGTTGCTGTCCAAGTAGTCGGAGCTGTATCATTGCCTTTCTTTCCGTGTGCCAGACAGTTGGCAACTGAAGCCTCGGTGATGCCAGAAGCATAGCTCGTCGCTGTCACCGTATAAAGTTTGGTGTTAGAGCTTGTCATACCGCCATCCGTGTTAATTGTGGCATAGATAGTATTATTGCCTTGATATTCATCTTGGTCTACTACGACTGTCTTGCCATCAGACTTAACGGCAAACGTAGTGATGCTTGGTTCGCCGACTTCGGTAATTGTCTCTTGTTTGCTAACTTCGTCAGCCTCTACGACAGCGTCGAAGGTGATGGGGTAGAGACCTGTTGATTGGTCGCTAACCTTGAAGAGATAGGTGTAGGCGAAGTTGGGCTTCCACTTACAGTATGCGGCGGGCACCGTCACTTTTTTGTCTGTGACAGTTATCTCCTCCCCTGTGTCCTCGGAAATCAACTTGTAGGAAACCGTAAATGACATCGGAGTATCATTGTTGGTATTGGGCAGGATTAAGCTGTATGCACCATTCTCCTTATCATAGACAACATCAGAAGTTGCAGTTGTACCAAGGTCTTTGCTGAAGACGTAGCTGCCGAACTCCTCATAGCTTTTTGTCGCTGTGTTACTCCCTGTTGTGACATCCACAACAGGCTTGTTGTTAGTGTCATAGGTAACGGTGTAAGTAAGTTTGTCGTTGTCGCTTGTCCCTGTAGGAACTTGTACGAACTTGCCGTCAACACCGAAAGCAGTTGTTACGTAATCAGCTTTGGTGTCGTACTTCACCCCGGTAATCTGCACATTGTATCCAGGAACAGTCTCGTAGAAACCGAAGCGTATCTTTGACTGGAAGTTGCGGAACTGCATCTGAACAGCAGAAACGGACTGTGCAGTTGTTTCATATTTAACCTCTTTGCGGTCAGCAACAAAAATATCCGTCGCTTTAGCACCTTGGGTCAGCACGATGGTGTAGCCCTTGACTTTGGAAGCCAAGGTTGTTGAACCCTCTGTCTTTGTTATCTTCACATTACCATTAGTAATGTCCGATTGATATGCCGACACAGCCGTGAAAGTATAAGTCTTACCAAACTCCCAATACTTGATGGTTTGCTTAGCGTTCGCGTTTTTATGGATTGAGGGCGACACTTTGCTGCTTTCATAAGGTGTGAGACCCACATACTCCCAACCTGCGGTGTTGCTGGTAGTAGTGTTGTTGGTATTTTCTTTATACTGCACACGGTAGTTCTTGAAAACGAGGTCTTCTGTTTTAGTTGCAGTGTTGTCTGCTTCGTTCTTCTCACCCCACACGATGAACTCGTTGTTGAGGGCAATTGCGGCGTCTTTACCAGTAAGCTGTTGGTCTCCACGTGTCGCATTTGGCGTGCTCATGCTGAAGGAGATGTAGCCGTCGCCTGTAGACAACGGAGATGTGCCGTCTAAGTAGTCGTCGTTTGCACAGCTTGCGAGTGCGAGTGCTGTGGCAAGATACAAATAATGTTTTTTCATAACTTAAAAAATTAAAAATGTTTATTGATAATGTTTGTTTCTTCTTTCTTTACTGTTTCACATCTCAAACTCGTGGGTGCCTCCGTCCTCGAAGTCTTTGACCACTGCGTCGAAGCCCGAGCCTCCCTTGCGTGTGGGGATTCTTACGGTGTCGATGTCCAGTTCCATGGTGAGCACACCTCCCTTGTACCGTTTGCGCACCTGTTCGGTGACATCGAACACGAAGGTGGAGTCCATGCCGTTGTTGAACTGCATGTCCACGTCCATGTAGTGACGTACTCCGTCGTCCACAGCCTCCGTGGCACGGCTGCCGTTGACGTTGCACATACCGAAGGTCATCAGCCGTCCGCCCACTATGTCTACGTCCTCGCCTTTCATGTCGCAGTTCTTCTTGAAGCGCACGTAGTAGTGCACGGTCACCGGCTCTGTCCCCGCCACTGCGGTGTTCACGTTCACGTTCCTCGCCATTCCAGAGAGGTTGGCGTTGCCGTCCACCCCGGTTACCCTGCCGTTGTTGTGGTGCAGCACCACCTGCGTCAGGTATATGTATGTGACGGGGTAGAGCTGCATATCCAACTGTCTCACCCATACGCTGCGTTCGTGGTCGTACTCAAATCCGTCAAGTTCTTTGTTGATTTTCAGTCCTTCGATGTACGCGCAGAACAGAGCCTCGGGCTGGTAGAACGACCTTGTGTACTTGGGTGCCTGATAGCGTGCTGCGTTCATGGTCTGTCCCGTGTACGCTGTCACGTACTCAAGCGTGGACTGCTCGTCGATGTGCAGGCTCTGCACGCCGTCCCCGGTGGCGACCTCGTTCCACGCCAGCAAGTCCCAGAAGCCCCAATCGAACGCCGCTGAGTAGACATATCCGCTGATGATGTCGGAGGACACGCTGGTGTGTGCCGCATAAGGTGTGGAACCGGTGTAGTAGCGGCGTATCTGGAACGACGAAGGCTTGGTGTATCCCATCTCCCCGAACAGTTTCTTGTCGTCCTCGTCCCATCCGTAGTACCACTCGTTACGCCAGTCATACAAGCCTGCCCCCTCCATGCTGTAGTTCCAGAACACGTCGAGGCGCAGTTCCACCACAGGTAGTCTCGTCACCACGTTCTCGTAGTAGTCGAGATTCAGTTCAGGTCGTCGTTCGCATCCTGACACCACCGCCGCTGCGAGTGGGAACAGAACCGCAGCGCACCTGTGTGCCGCAGCACATATATGCGGCACAGCATTCATCTCTGCACCTCCCAACTCTTTAAGCTCGTCCCCTTCTTCGCCCTGCGTCTGTACAACAAGTCGTAGGTGAGCGTGATGCCCACCCTGGTGGGGCCGAACCACGTGAAGCGGTGTTGCCGCCGTGTGAAGAAGTTGCCGAAGTTGTTGAATTTATAGTAGTACCCATCGAGTTTGCCGGGGTAGACGACACTCCCGTACTGGTAAGGATCGTATTTCGAGAAGAACACCCCGAACTGCGCTCCGAACTCCAACCGCCAGTGTCCGGTGCGTGTGAGAGGCAGCGCATAGCCCAGTCCAAGTCCTGCGCCTGCGCCCTCGCCCTCCCATCCACGGTTCTCGTCGAAGCAGATGCTGAAAAGTCCGGCATGGACGTAAGCCTGCGCATAAAGTCCGCGGAATGCCGCCCCGTTGCCGTAGTCCACGTCTCCGCTCTTCAGGTAGTAGCGCACTTCCAACTGGTAGTTGCGCACTTGGAAGAACTTGTGTTCGTCGTAATCTTGCCACCATGGACAGTCGAACGATGCGCCGTAGGTGAAGTGCCCATGGAGTGGATAGAACTCAATGGCGACATTGGGGATTGGGCAGATACGATCGTATCCGCCTGGCATATAGGCGAAGTCGAACAGAAGGTTGGTCTTCACCGACAGCAGTTCGCGGCGTGGCATACGTAGCGCAGAGCCGTAGGCAGTGTGACGTGAGAAGTCCGTGAGAGGGTGGAGTGCCGGCTCTCCGCCAATTATGCGTTCCGCCCGTGCCGTGCCCGCAGTCTGAGGGAACTCCTTCTGCTGCAAGTCCGGCATCAGTGTTCCGTCCACCAGCAGTCTGCCGTCCATCGGTATGATGCGCACCGCACGCAACGAAGGGAAGTAGTCGCGCAGCAGTCTCTGCCATAGCCGTCCACCGTCGGTTGCTTTCAGTTCAGCCTTCAAGTGTGCGCCCTCGTGCGCATATGCCGAGACAAGCGAGTCCACCACGTCGCAGTCCGCATCATGGTGGAGACGCATCATGGTGAGCAGAAGACTGTAGTCCTCCGCCACCACGTCGTAATGTATGATTTCGGTATTGTAGCCCAACCGCCGCAGTATGCGATCCACGGTCTTGCGCCGTCCCTCCGCCAGCATACGGTTGTTGCCGTACGGTCCGTCGGGCGAAGTCGCCGCACGCCCCACTATGATGCCGTGCGGCTCTATTGCCTGCAACCTTGCGCACAAAGTGTCTGTCAGCCACGTTTCGTCATTGGGGCTGATGTCCGTTCTGTTTACGACGAAGATTATAGGATGTGAGTCAGTGACGAACGTTCTGTCTGCCGTATTTGTCGACTGCGCAAATACCCCCCCGCTCGTCTAGTGTCGTACACAAACAAAAGGGCTACCATTGCTATGATATGTAAGGCAGAGTGTGACATATGGTACGTTTCGGATCTTATGACTCGTGTAGAGCAATCGTTTCCACTTTAGGCGGCAAAGATATGACAAAATCCCTTTCCTCCAAAATGTTAGAGAAGAAAAAAACGTAAATGCCACGCAATATCGCCTTTTTAATTTTTATTAACTTTTGGGTAAGAAAAAGTTAAAAAGGCGACTTTTGTGCGTGGGGGCACCTGATATAAAATAAGATAAGCGGCTTTTGCCGAGGCTGGAGGCTACAGAGCCTCCAGCCTTTATGGATTTTATAGAAGTTCTAGAAAGTCTAGAACTTCTAGGTTCTCTAGAGTTTCTATCCTCTCAAAAAATAGAACACCGAGGTGGTTATGAAGTTGCGGAGGTACGGCACGGCACAAAACGGAACATGGAGACGGAGCGGAGTGAGTCCGAACTTCACCTTATAGTGCGGATTGATGAGCCACGAGGTGCGGTCTGCCACCTCGAAGCAGTCGGGGATGCTTCTCTCGAAGAGTTCTATGGGACACCGTGTCTGTTTGATGTCCAACAACTCCTTTATGCATCCCTCGTTCTCGCCACCCATTCTCAGTATACGTGAATAGAGCGGTGCGGGCAGCAGATGGAAGAAGGGGAGGTGTGAGAGCAGTCGGCTTCTGCATATCTGCTGGTGTCCGCCGAAAGGCATCTGCCATGCCGGGAACGACATGAACATGGCACCGCCGGGCTGCAGCAGCGACTTGCACTTGCGCATGAATTCTCCCTTGTCGAGGATGTGCTCTATCACGTCGTGGCAGATGATGAGGTTGAAACGCCGTTCAAGCCCCTTGAGCAGGAAGACATCCGAGGCTATGAAAGTGCCGTCGGCGGATTCTTCCTGGAAGAAACGCTTTGCGTCCGATATTCTGCACTCAGCCATGTCGCACCCCGTGACCTCGCATCCCAAACGTGCGAACGGCAGCAGGTTGCCGCCGTCGCCACATCCTATCTCAAGAACACGCAATGGCGCGCCGACACGCATAAAACGGCTGATGTAAGGTATGAAGTAATGTTCGCTGGTGTATGCGAGTTCGCGGAAATATAGCCGTCTGTTGAGTTGTCTGTCTTGCATAGCTGTGGAGTGTTGGTCAGTCGTCTATACGGAAGTAGTCCTCAAGCAGAGCCTTGGCCTCTCCGTCGCTGTTGTCGATGTCCTTGATGACGGAGCCGTGTTCCATGAGGGCGATGCGCGGACAGATGTCCACGGTGTGCTGCAGGTTATGGCTGGAGACGAGTATGGTTGCTCCTGTGTCGCGGTTGTAAACGGTGAGCAGATGCTTGATGGCCTCCTGCGAGGATGGGTCGAGGAAGTTGAAAGGCTCGTCGAGGATGAGCACCTGTGGGCGCAGCAGCATGGCCGCCACTATGCCCACCTTGTGTTTGTTGCCGGCCGAGAGGTTGCGTATGAGTTTCTTCTGTCCCGCCACCTCGTCTGCCATGAAGTGCCCGAAACTGCGCAGCGTCTCCTGTAGTTCGGCATCGCCCAGTCCGCTTATCTTCGCCACGAAGTGGAAGTACTCGTCTGGAGTGAGGTAGTCTATGAGGAAACTCTCGTCTATGAAGGCACCTGTCCAGTCCTTCCACTCCTCGGTCTGTGCCACATCTGTCTGGCGTGCTGTACCGAGATATTCGCCCTCCATCACCACGTTGCCGGTGTCGGCCTTCACAAGGTCGAGCATCAGGCGGAAAAGGGTGCTCTTGCCCGCACCGTTGTTGCCCACAAGTCCGAGCATCTCGCCGCTGTGGATGTGGAAGTGCGGTATGTTCACCGCCACCTTGTCGCCAAAGCGTTTGCTGAGGTCTTTTATCTTTATGTCCATCTTTCTGGGTTTTCTGTATATTATTTTATACTATATCACAATGTATATGTATGCGGTTCATTCTTTGGATGCGCGGAAGCCCTCCATATTGACGTACCTTCGCTCCATGAGGCGGCGGTATATGCTCCGCAGCCACATACGGTGTGTAGCCACTCCTATGGCTCCCGCCAAGACAAGCGGCAGATAGCCCCACGTGTCTCCAAGGAGAAATACGCAAAGTCTCTCTAACCCTATGGGAATGAAGAGTACCATCAAAGACACTATGTTCTGCATTGCGTTGGCCTGTTTGCCCGTGATCTTGCGGTTGAGGGGTATCGTCTCCTTGTTGTAGACGGCTGTCTGGAAGAGGAGAGGGTAGAGTACCCCTGCTGTGAAGAAGAGATAGCCGATGTTCATTGGCAATCCTATCTTGCCCAGTGCCATGGAGGGTATGAGCAGCACCATGGGCACGACGAGCAGCATAACGTGGAAATAGTACTTGGCCTTGAGCAGGTCGTAGACACTCTCTCGCCGCGACATGAGTCCGTCCATATAATTGCCCTCGTAGCACATCACCGTCACCAAGGTGCCCACACCAGGCACTATGTAGTCGTAGAGACAAATGAAAGAATTCATAAGGCCGCCGTCGTAGATGGAGGTGAAGTCGAGTATGCCGCTGAGCAGCACCATGGCACCGAGTATCATGAAGAAAGCCAACCGCACCTGTTTGTTGCGTAGGCGCAGCTTGAGTTCCAGTTTGAGGTACTCGCCCACCTTGCCGTAGCGGTTGAGGAAGTCCATCTGCGTGGTGGACTTTATCTCCACCTCTTCCTTGTCAGCCACCTCGTCGTACACCGCGCGTCCCTGCAGGGCGGTGTTGGCATAAAAGAGAAGGGCTATGACCCCACCCATGACGACGAATGGCAGTGGTTGCCAGAGAGAGAAGGCGTAGATCCATTCGGTGCACGGCATATCCAAAGGGTTGCGCTCCGGCACAAACATTACAGCCAACAGCGCACCGTGCGCCGCCAACGGCAACAACGCCCATGCAAGGTACTTCATGCAGAGAGTTCTGACGAAAAGGTAGGCGAAGCCGTCCGCCACGCACATCAGCCACCATCCTATGAGCCACCCCAAGAAAGGAAGCCATCCGAAATGCGAGGCAATGGCGATAAGTCCGAAAGGCACGAGGAAGAAGAACCAGTAAAGGTTGCCGGCACTGAAGCCCGAGCGTATGAGGTAGACGTTCATGAGGAACGACCTGCGTACGGGGAGCAGGGCATATTGGCGGCACTGCATGGCAGGTGTCTCCTGTAGTATGAAACGTACCCAGAAGTCAGCGATGAGAAGAAGCGGGAAGAAACCGTCCAGCACGTGAAAGGCTGCCACCCCATTGTAAGCCCCTTCCATGCCGAAGGGTAGCACCACGCCCATTATTAGCAGCAGTGCGGCATAGTAGAGCCACATGAAGATTGCGAGCAGACGCATGAACCTGTTCTTGTCGAACATGGGATGACGCTTGTCCTTGAGAGCGTCATTCTGCCTTATGAGACGGTAAAGTTCAAGTTTTGTCATGACAGTTTTTCTTTTGATGCGAGAAACCTCTCCGCCTCCATGGCGGCCTTGGCACCAGAGGCGGCTGCGACGACAGCCTGTCTGTACCTGCGATCCGCCACGTCGCCAGCGGCGAACACTCCGGGCTTGGCGGTACACGGTGTGTCTCCCTCCGTGACGATGTATCCGTCTGCGTCTGTCTGTAGCCACGGAGCAAACAACTCGCTGCACGGACTGTGTCCTATGGCGAGGAAGAAGCCGTCGACGGCGATGTCGTAGGCACGCTCCTCGTCCGTACCTTTTTTATATACGAGATGTGCGCCCTCCACTCCGTCTTTCCCGAAGAGTCCTACGGCGTTCGTCTCAAAGAGTACCTCTATCTTTGGGTCGGACATCACACGCTGTGCCATGACGGCACTTGCCCTGAGAAAAGGTTTCCTGACGATGAGGTAAACCTTGGAGGCCAGCCCTGCCAGATAGGAAGCCTCCTCGCACGCAGTGTCGCCGCCGCCCACCACAGCCACGGTCTTGCGGCGGTAGAAGAAGCCGTCGCAGGTGGCGCAGGCGCTGACCCCCTGTCCCAAGTATTTCCGTTCGTCCGGCAGTCCCAAGTACTTGGCTTTGGCACCTGTGGCTATGACGATGGAGCGAGCTACTACCTCCTCGATGCTGTCGAGCCACACTTTGTAAGGATAAACGTCAAGGTCGGCTTTCTCCGCCACAGAGGGCAGTATCTCTGCGCCGAAGCGTAAAGCTTGGCTCCTCATGTTGTCCATAAGCATGTTGGCATCGATGCCTTCGGGAAAGCCGGGGAAGTTCTCCACCTCCGTGGTAGTAGTGAGCTGTCCTCCCGGCTGCATACCCTCAAGAAGCAGAGGGGCAAGACCGGCTCTGCCGGCGTACACTGCCGCAGTGAGTCCCGCCGGTCCGCTGCCTATGATAAGAATGTCTGTCTGTTTCATAATGTCGTGTGTAAGAATGTCGCGCTTGTGGTTTTCACAGTTCTATGATCTCGCAGTCGGGATATTGTTCCCGTGGAAAAGTGAAGTCCGAGTCGGGGAAGTCCATACCTCCCTGCAGGGAGTGTATGGAGATGCGGTTCCACTCGTTGTCCTGTCTGATGCGTATGCACAGCGGTGAACTGTCCGCCTTGCTTACGTCCACATAAATCTCCTGTGCAGGGTTCTCAGTCTTGGTGGCGCGCATGTGTATCTCGTAGACCTGCTGTCCGCGGAGCGAAGTCTCGCGCATGGACATACGGTAGCCCTTTTTGTATGCGGAGATGAAGGAGTAAGGGTTTACGGAAGCCATCTCCTTGGCGGTGGGGATAGAGGAGTTGACCTCGTCGCTGCCCGTGAGCATGGTCCACTGCCGTGTGCCGTCGTACCACATCTTCATTTCGGGAGTGTCCAACTGCATCTTTTTGCCTTTCAGCAGCATGGTGCCTGTGGTGGAACTCAGCTCCTTGCCGTCGGAGAATGTGGTGGCGGTGAAGCCTATCTTCATGTTTCCGGCCATACGCACGGAGGCGGCCGCCTCGTCGAGCACATTCATGGGTTTCTGTGCCGTTGTCCACAGGGACAGGAGGCAGAGAGAGAAAGCAACAAGTAGTCTGTTCATGTCGTGGTGTTTGTAGTGATGGGTGAATGTGAAAAACATGTTGTCTATGATTGAATTGAAATGTGCAGGCAAGCCTATCTGAGGTTGTCGAGCCTGTACTGTAGTTCCTCGTCGCTTATGCACAGCACCTCCCTCGGTTTGCTCCCCTTGGTGGGTCCCACTATCCCGGCTTTCTCCAACTGGTCCATGAGCCGTCCCGCCCTGTTGTAGCCGATGGAGAACTTGCGCTGTATCATGCTGGTGCTTCCGCTCTGTTCAGTGACCACCATGCGTGCCACCTCCTCGAACATAGGGTCGAGATGATTGAGATCCACATCGGCGGCACCTCCTTCCTCTCCACCCTCGAGAGCCACCTCCGGCAAGGGGAACGGAGCGTTGTAGCTCTGTTGGCGTGCGATGTAAGAGACGATGTTATCCACCTCGTCGGAGTCAAGAAACGCACACTGCACGCGCACCGGTTCGCTCCCTGCCAAGAAGAGCATATCGCCCTTCCCCACCAGTTGGTTGGCACCGGGCCTGTCCAGAATGGTGCGGCTGTCTATCATAGCACTCACCTTGAATGCCATGCGCGCCGGGAAGTTGGCCTTGATGGTGCCGGTGATGATGTTGGTGGTGGGTCGCTGTGTGGCTATAATCATGTGTATGCCCACGGCACGCGCCAACTGCGCTATGCGCGCTATGGGAAGCTCTATTTCACGTCCGGCTGTCATGATGAGGTCGCCGAACTCATCTATCACCACCACGATGTAAGGCATGAACCTGTGTCCGTTGTCGGGGTTGAGGTGCCGTTCCTTGAATTTCTGGTTGTACTCCTTGATGTTCCTTGCCTTCGCCCTCTTCAGGAGGTCGTAGCGAGTGTCCATCTCCACGCATAGGCTCTTGAGAGTCTGTATCACCTTGTTAACGTCCGTGATGATAGGCTCCTCGCAGTCCTCGTTGCCCTCCACCTGCGCCAAGAAATGGTTGACGATGGGGTTGTACACGCTGAACTCCACCTTTTTGGGGTCTACCATGACGAGTTTAAGCTCGGCGGGATGTTTCTTGTAGAGGAGACTCGCTATGATAGCGTTGAGTCCCACTGACTTTCCCTGTCCCGTTGCTCCAGCCACAAGGAGGTGCGGCATCTTGGCCAAGTCCACCATAAACACCTCGTTGGTGATGGTCTTGCCTATGGCCATGGGCAGTTCGTAGTCGGTCTCTTGGAACTTGCGGCTGTTGAGCACGCTCTCCATACTCACCATCTGCGGTCTGGCGTTGGGCACCTCTATACCGATGGTGCCTTTCCCTGGGATGGGTGCTATGATGCGTATTCCCAAGGCACTGAGGCTAAGGGCGATGTCATCTTCAAGACCTCGTATGCGGCTGATGCGCACACCCGGGGCAGGAGTGAGTTCGTAGAGCGTGATGGTGGGACCTATAGTGGCCTTGATGCTTGACACCTGCACGTTGAAGTTGCCGAGAATCTGCAGAATACGGTTCTTGTTCTTCTCCTGCTCCTCCATGTCCACCACGCTCGTCCTGTTGTCGTACTTCTTGAGCAAATCCAGCGTAGGGTACTTGTAATACTCGAGGTCGAGCTTGGGGTCATAAGGCTCCAGAGCCTCCCCCTTCTTCACATCAGCCTTCTCGGGGTTCTGGCCCACCACCACGTCCATGTTGTCAGTGGGTGCGGAGACTTCAAGAGGCAATGTCTGCCCTTCCGTGCACGGTGTAATATCGGTGTTAGAGGAAAGGTCGTTGAAGTTGATGGTTGTGGCTGTGACGGAGGGATTGTCGTCAAAAGGTACGCCGTGCTCCCCTGTCTCCGTAGAGGCAGTCCCAGAGGAGAGTTGTCCGCCGTCGGACGTGTCGGAGGAGGAAGTGTCCTCCTCAGCGTCCTTGTCCTTGGGAGGGCGCACCACAAACGTACGGAAAGCTGTAACCATCTTCTCGCTGACGTAGAAGACATACACGAGGGCTGTGACAACCAATATCAGCACAGCTCCCACGGTACCCGTTTTCTCCATGATGAACTTCAGTTCGTTTTCTCCTATCTCGCCGCTCCAATTGATGTACGAACTGCGCGCAGCGGGGAAGAAATGCATGATAAGGGCGGCAAAGGCGGAAGTCCATATCATGAGTATCATGCAGTTGAGAAACCATTTGTGCAGTCTCAGCCGCCTCACAGCATTCATGGTCTTGAGACTGGTGGCCAGCAACAGCAGGGGCAGCAGCACGGAAGACACACCGAACGTGTTGTCCATGAGCCAGTGGGCGGTGTGATAGCCGAAAGAGCCGAGCCAGTTGGAAGGACTGACATCCGCACCGCCAGCCAAGAGCTTCTGGTCTTCCTTTCCAGTGAAGACATGCGAGACGAGCGCAAGCAACAAGGCTATGGAGATGGCAGAGACAATCACACCCACCACAAAGCGTATGTTGTCTTTGTGCTCTATCTTTTTGCTGTCGTTAACTTCGTCCTGGGAACGGAAATTGAGACTTAGCCACCCAAGTCCTTTCTTTATGCCGTTTTCCTTTGCCTTGCTTTTGTTCTTGTTCTTGTTGTGGTTTCTTTTCCTATATTGTGTCTCTGTGGGCATACCTCTTCCTTAAAATGAATACGGTGCAAATTTAGCGCAAATAATCCATACTAAGGGACTTTGCGTGATTTTTTTTCGTAACTTTGCATCCGGTAAGAAAAGGAGACACGACATCAACGACAGACGATGAGGACGATACTGAGTAAGTTTCCCGTGGAGACGATATGTGCGCTGGACACTTTGTCATTTGGCGGGAGGATAGTTGTGGTGGAGACGGGGAGCGATGCGGAGAAAGCGGTGGATTACCTGCTGACGCAGGACATGGTGGGGCTGGACACGGAGACAAAACCCACGTTCAAGAAAGGTGTCTGTCATCAGGTGGCTCTGTTGCAGGCGAGCTCGCAGGACACGTGTTTCCTGTTCCGCCTCAACAAGATGGGTATACCCGACTGCATAGTGAAGCTGCTTTCCGTACCCTCGCTGTTGCGTGTGGGGCTGTCGTGGCACGATGATATACAGCAGTTGCACCGACGCAGGGATTTCCAAATGGGAAGCTATGTGGAACTGCAGACACTGGCAGGGAGTCTGGGAGTGGAAGACAAGTCGCTGAGGAAACTCTGCGCCAACATATTGGGAAAGAGGGTCAACAAGTCGCAGCAGCTGACCAACTGGGAGGCGAGTACCCTGACAGACAAACAGACGCTCTACGCTGCCACGGACGCATGGGCGTGCACGCTGCTCTACAAGGAAATGGAAAAACTGAGAACCGGAGAGTTCCAGTTGACGGCATCATGATCTGGGCAGGGGGAAGGCTTCTGTCCGACACAATGGAAATACTACACATGGACAAGATACTACATCTAAAGAGAGGCAAGGAGGAGAGTCTGCAGAGGTTTCATCCTTGGATATTCAGCGGTGCCGTGCACCACATAGAAGGTGACGTGGAGGAAGGCGACGTAGTGACCGTGGTTGACCACGAGGGCCGCTTTGTGGCCAAGGGACACTGGCAGGCAGGCAGCATATCCGTGAGGGTGCTGACTTTCCTTGACGAGAGCATCAACAGAGCGTTTTGGGAGAGACGGCTCCGTGCGGCATGGGACATGAGATATGCGATAGGCGTGGAGGGAGGCTCCGACAACAATATGTATCGACTGGTGCACGGAGAGGGCGACTATCTCCCCGGGCTCGTCGTAGACATATACGACGGCAATGCCGTGATGCAGGCCCATAGTGTGGGGATGCACAAGGACAGGGAAATGATTAGCGAAGCCTTGAGAGCCGTGGCGGGCGACTCCTTGAAGAGCGTTTACTACAAGAGTGAGACCACCTTGCCCTTTAAGGCGGATCTGCAACAGGAGGACGGTTTCCTGTGGGGACACTGCGGCGACTATGCGGCTATGGAGAACGGACTTCTCTTCCACATAGACTGGAGGAAAGGACAGAAGACAGGCTTCTTTGTGGACCAGAGGGACAACCGTGCGCTGGCTGAGCGTTACGCCAAGGGTAGGAAGGTGCTGAATATGTTCTGTTACACGGGCGGCTTCAGCGTCTATGCCATGAGAGGCGGCGCGGAAAAGGTGCACAGCGTGGACAGCAGCACAAAGGCCATATCACTGACCGATGCCAATATGGAGCTCAACTTCCCTGGCGACACACGGCATGAGTCGTTTGCAGAAGACGCGTTCAAGTATCTGGACAGGGCGGAAGAGACCTACGACATGATTATACTTGACCCGCCGGCGTTCGCCAAGCACAAAGACGCACTGAAGAACGCCCTCAGAGGCTATAGCCGCCTTAACGCCAAGGCGTTGGCCAAGATAGCCAAAGGCGGAGTGCTCTTTACATTCAGCTGTTCGCAGGCAGTGAGCAAGGAACAGTTCCGCACGGCGGTGTTCACTGCGGCAACCCAAGCGCGGCGGAATGTGAAAATATTGCATCAATTGCACCAACCCGCCGACCATCCAGTGAATATATACCACCCAGAGGGAGAGTACTTGAAAGGTCTTGTTCTCTATGTGGAATAGGAAACGTCCAACGCCTATATGTGCCTATATGTGATGAACATAAAAGCAAAACTGTCGATACTCGTATTTCTGGAGTTCGCCGTGTGGGGAGCTTATCTGACCAGCATGGCCACCTACCTTGCGTCCGTAGGAATGGCATCCCGCATAGGATGGTTTTGCAGCGTACAGGGTTTCGTCTCACTTGCCTTGCCAGCCATGTTCGGAATAATAGCCGACCGGTGGGTGCAAGCCCAGCGGTTGCTCAGCCTTTGCCATCTGTCGGCTGGAGTGTTCATGACAACCGTGGCGGCATACGGCACGACGGCAGGGGACAACGTACAGTTTGCCACGCTATTCACCTTGTACGCCTGTAGCGTGGCGTTTTTCATGCCGACGATAGCATTGTCGAACTCTGTAGCTTTTAATGCTTTGGAAAAGGCTGGATTTGACACGGTGAAAGTGTTTCCCTCCATCCGCATTTTCGGTACGGTAGGTTTTATAGTCAGTATGTGGGTTGTAGACTTGTGCGGTCTGCAGTACAGTGCGTTACAGTTCGGCTGGAGCGGCATACTGGGCATAGCGATGGCTCTGTATTCCCTGTTCATGCCCAAGTGCCCGGCAGGATGCAGGGGCAAGGACAGAAGTCTGGCGGAAGCCATGGGACTGAAAGCCTTTGCCCTGTTCAAGAACCCCAGAATGGCTATTTTCTTTGTGTTCAGTATGCTGTTGGGCGTGTGTCTGCAGATAACCAACGGTTTTGCCAACCCTTTCATCACCAGTTTCAAGGACATTCCGGAGTATGCCGTGACCTTTGGCGTACAACATGCCAACATACTTATCTCGCTGAGCCAGATGAGCGAGATGCTTTGTATGCTGTTCATCCCTTGGTTCCTGAGCCGTTTCGGCATAAAGAACGTAATGCTTATGGCCATTCTCGCATGGGTGTTGAGGTTCGGCCTCTTCGCCTTGGGAGACCCCGGTGCGGGCGTATGGCTCTTTGTGCTGAGCATGGCGGTGTACGGCGTGGCGTTTGACTTCTTCAACATCAGCGGTTCGCTCTTTGTGAACAGAGAGACCGACACCGCCATGCGCAGCAGTGCGCAGGGACTCTTCATGATGATGAACGTGGGCTTCGGCTCTACGGTAGGCATTCTCACGGCGCAGAAGGTGGTGAACCGTTATGTGTACAGCCTTGGAACTGCCGCCGACAAGATGCAGGTATGGCAAGGGTGGAATACCTGTTGGACAATCTTTGCGGCATACTCGCTGACGGTGGCGGTGTTGTTCGCCGTATTGTTCAGATATAAGCATATAAAGGAGACAAAATGAAGGAGGAAAGGTTTTTCTTTTTTCCGGATGCGGAACACTCCACGGAACTGCCCGAGGAAGAGGCCCGTCATGCGGTGAAGGCACTGCGTCTCGGCACGGGCGACGAGTTTTTCCTTATGGACGGGAAGGGATGTTTCTTCCGTGCCTGCATCACCGCTGCTACAGGTCACAGGTGTATGTACAGGATACTGGAGACTCTGCCGCAGGAAAGAGATAGGGCAGGACGCGTACATATAGCCGTAGCTCCCGCCAAACTCAACGACCGTAACGAATGGATGACGGAGAAGATAACAGAGATAGGAATAGACGAGTTGACATTCCTCGACTGCCGGTTCAGCGAGCGGAGACAGATAAAACTCGAACGTATGGAAAGGATAGCCGTATCCGCCGTGAAGCAGAGCCGTAAGGCGTGGATGCCGGACATAAACGGTATGACACCTTTCATGCGCTTCGTGAAGGAGGTGAGGGCGGATGATAAGTTCATCTGTCACTGCTATGACGAGTCGGACATCACCTCGGGTGCGGAGGGTGGCGACAAGCCTTTGATATGGAACGCTGCCACCAAAGGAGCGGACACGGTGGTGATGATAGGACCGGAGGGCGACTTCTCCGTGGAAGAGGTGCGTGAGGCCGTAAAGTACGGCTTCAAAAGTGTCTCCCTCGGGCACAGCCGTCTGCGCACCGAGACGGCGGCGATAGCCGTTGCGCACGCTTTGTATATGCGCAACAGTTTATAATCCGCATAATGTATAATGGATATGAAGAACAAGAAATGGTTAATAGCGTCGTGCTTACTGTTGGCGACCGTTGTAGTGGGAGTGGCTCTGTGGACGAGAGAGAAAGACACGCACTCGTGTGTAGACGTCATTCCCGATGACTCCAAAGCTGTGGCGGTGCTTCGTCCAAGACTGGTGTTGAGGCAGTTGGGGCTGGATGACGGTGCCAGTGACATACTTGATGGCAGCAGTTTGGCGGAGAGCGGTCTTGACTTCTCCTCGGACATCTTAGGTTTCATCTCCGCCGACAACACCGTAGGGCTTGTGGCGCGTGTAAAGGATGCCGACGATTTGGAGAGGACACTTGTGAACAAAGGTGCTGCCATATCATCCGCACGTGGACTCCGCTGGGCAGTGTGCGACGGATGGGTCTGCTGCTTCGACTCTGGACGTATGCTTTTGGCAGGCCCCGCCGACAGAGCCGACGATAGCCGTCTGCGCAACATGATGTACCGGCTGATGACCAAGGACACGCACCCCTCCGTGCTGTTGGCATTGCTGAGAAAAGACACCCCTTTCGCTCTTGTAGCGTCGGGCGACGTGATGCAAAATCTGATGAAACAGACAGTAGGGGACTTCTCTTCAGACATGGACTTGTCCAAGACCCTGTTGTCCACGGCACTTGAGATACATGGGGAGAGCATCGTTCTCGACACGGATATGGCCACAGAGGACAAGGAAACAAAGGAACTCATGGAGGAGCTGCGCTCCTACTTCGCCACAATAAACAATGTGAACGACATTTTCCTGCCTCCGTCTCCCATGTTCTGGATGGTGGCAAACCTAAACATGGAGAAGGTAGTGGCTGCCATAGAGAATAATTCGCATTTATGGATGCTGCAGGGCGTGATGGACACGGGAGAGATGACGGAATCTCTTGACGGAAAGGTGTCCCTTGCCTTGGAAAAGACTGCCACACAGAGAGCAAATTTCCTCCTTTACGCCCAGGTGAAGGACGACGGCTTTGTAAGGAATGGAGACATAGCTTCCGCATTCGCCCGTTTCGCCCTGCCCATAAGCCAGAAGTCGCTTACGGAATACACAGTAAAAAATCGGGGCATATCGTTTTCGTTCGGGGTGAAGGACAAACTCCTGTACCTCACCAACAGCGACGACCTTGCCGCCTCTGTGGGCAACCGCATACTGCACAAGACGCTTTTGGACAGAGAGGAGGAGATAGGGCAGTACAGGTTGTATGCCTCGATGGACATGAAGAGAATGATGTATGTGACGGTACTTCCCCTGCTACCGCACGACGTTGGTCTCAGCGTGTTTTCCGTCCTTGGTAAGATGGGGAGACTTGACATCATGACGGACTTGGATAAGAAGATAAGGCTGGAGCTGTCCTTTGATGTACCGGTGAAGGATGTGGCGAAAGGACTTGTGACGGAGTGAAGGATGACATAACGCAGGACAGGGAGACATGGATACCATAAGACTACGGGGGCTTCTGCCCGAAGTGTTCGCCGCCCGCGACGTGAACAGCGAGGTATGGCGGAAAGACGTGGAGATTGTGCGGGGCGACATCTGTCTCGTGGAGGCTGCAAGCGGAGAGGGCAAGAGTTCCTTGTGCAGTTTTGTGGTGGGATACCGTCACGACTACCGCGGGAGCATCCTCTTCGACAACATCGATGCGAGAACGTTCGGCATAAAGGAATGGACTGCCGTCAGACGCTCCTGCATCAGCCTTATGTGGCAAGAGTTGCGGCTCTTCCCGGAACTTAACGCGTACGAGAATGTGGAGGTGAAGAACCGTCTCACGCGCTACAAGACGCACAGGGAGATAATGGAGATGTTTGAGGCAACAGGGATGGAAGAGAAAGTGAGGGCGAAGGTAGGACAGATGAGCATAGGACAGCAGCAGCGCGTGGCGGTAATACGTTCGCTATGCCAACCGTTCGACTTCTTTTTCGCCGACGAGCCGATAAGCCACCTTGACGATGCCAACTCCAGGGCGGTGTGCCGCCTTGTGATGCAGGAAGCGGAAAGACAAGGCTCTGCCATAGTGATAACCAGTGTGGGCAGACATCCGGAGCTGCCGTACAACAAGACATTGCAGTTATGAACACATTAGTGTGGAAACTTCTGCGTAAGCACATCAGCGTAGGGCAGTTGGCGGGATTTTTCTTCGCCAACCTTGTAGGTATGTTCATAGTGATGCTGAGTGTGCAGATGTACAGGGACGCATTGCCCTTCTTCCAGGGAGAGGACTCCGTGGTGGGCAAACAGTACGTCATAGTCTCCAAGCGGGTCTCCACGTTAGGCTCCCTCATTGGCGATGCCAGTTCCTGCTTCTCTGACGACGAGATAAAACGCCTTGAGGAACAGCCGTTCTGCTGTTCTGTAGGGAGATTTGCCGCCAGCGGTTACAAAGTCTACTGTAGTGTAGGCGTGGAAGGCATGGCAAGCATGGGCACCGATATGTTTTTTGAGAGCGTGCCCGATATGTACATAGACATTGATCTGAGCAAGTGGAACTATACGCCCGGCGACGGCACAGTGCCCATAGTATTGCCCAAGTCGTACCTTGCACTGTACAATTTCGGATTTGCCAGAAGCCAGTCGCTGCCACAGATATCCGAGTCGTTGGTAGGCGACATGAAACTGAACATACGTATGAGAGGCAACGGCAAGGAGTTGCGGCTTACAGGCAAGGTGGCAGGATTCAGCACACGCATAAACACCATACTCGTGCCGATGTCATTTATGGAATGGAGCAACGGCATACTGGCGTCCGACGTAAGACAAAGTCCCAACCGCCTGATACTGGAGGTGAACAACCCTGCCGACGGCTCCATAGCGAGGTATGTGGAAGACAACAACTTGGAACTGGAGGATGACAAACTTGCTGAGGGCAAGACCGCATATTTCCTTAAAGTGGTAACCATAGTCGTAGCGGCGATAGGGTTGCTTATCAGTGTGCTGGCTCTGTACATACTGATGCTCAGCATCTTCCTGTTGTTACATAAAAACAAGGAGAAAGTGCGTAACCTGATGCTGATAGGTTATACTCCGCTGACCGTCTCCCTGCCGTACCAAATGCTGACGTTGGCAGTAAACGCCTCTGTCTTCCTCATGGCATCCTTGCTCCTGTGGCAGGTGCGCCGCATGTATATGGAGGCGTTGTGGAATATGTTCCCCAACATGGAGGACGGAAACATATACTGTGCGCTGGGAACAGGAATAGCCATGCTATTGGCGGTGGGAGCGGCAAACGCCATAGCCATTTACATACACGTCAAGAAGATATGGAAGAATTGAAACAACTGTATAGAGAAACCACTGGTCTTGACATAGTCTCGTGCGAGCCTCTTCCCGGAGCGGGCAGCAACAGGAAATACTTTCGCCTGCAGGGTTCGGACGGCACCACACTGGTGGGGGCGATAGGGACAAGCAAGGACGAGAACCACGCTTTCTGCTACCTTTCGGAACACTTCCTCTCACGTCGGCTGCCAGTGCCTGCCGTAGTGGCGCAGTCGGCCGACGGACTCAGATATTTGCAGACCGACTTGGGGAATGTCTCACTCTTCGACGCACTGAAAGGTGGCAGAGATGCAGGCGGAAGATACACCCAGAAAGAGAAAGACCTGCTGCACCGCACCATATCCATGCTGCCCAAGATACAGGTGAAGGGCGCAAGAGGACTTGACTTCTCCAACTGTTATCCGCAAGAGTGTCTTGACGAGACAACCGTGCTCTTTGACCTCAACTACTTCAAGTATTGCTTCCTGAAAGCTACCGGAATGGACTTCCACGAGCTGAAGTTGGAAGCCACATTCAAACTGATGGCTCAGGACATTGTGAACATTCCTGGGGAGACGTTCATGTACCGCGACTTCCAGGCACGCAACGTGATGCTTGACGCAGACGGCAACCCTTATTTCATAGACTTCCAGGGAGGCCGCCGTGGACCTGTGCAGTACGATGTGGCAAGTTTTCTGTGGCAGGCTTCGGCAAAATATTCGCCGTCGCTCCGCACGGAACTGATAAACACATACAAGGAGAACCTCAAACTGTATATGGAGGTGAACGAGAAAGATTTCCGCCACGGACTCGGTCTGTGTGTCATCTTCCGTTTGCTGCAAGTGTTGGGCGCTTACGGTTTCAGAGGTTATTTTGAGCGCAAGAAACATTTTCTGGAGAGCATCCCACCGGCTATAGCCAACCTGAAAGCCCTTCTCAACGACGATGGATGCCCGTACCCCTATCTGCGCGACATACTCTCCGCCATGGTGGAGCTCCCGCAGTTTCAACCCAAACCGGAAAAGCCTGTGAAGAGGGCGGACGGACTGAAGACCACCGAGTACAACCCATATCCGGCACATCCTTCCGACGGCCCTGCCACGTTCAGCCGTTACGACGGCAAGGGGCCGCTTGTGGTATGCGTTTACAGTTTCTCTTATAAAAAAGGTATACCGGAGGACAAGAGCGGCAACGGCGGCGGATATGTCTTTGACTGCAGAAGCACCCACAACCCAGGACGCTACGAACCGTACAAGAACCTGACAGGCCTGGACGAGCCTGTGATACGTTTCCTGGAGGACGACGGTGAGATACTGACTTTTCTCGAAAACGTGTACAACCTTGCCGATGCCCATATACAAAGGTACATCCAGCGTGGTTTCACCAACCTCATGTTCTCATTCGGGTGTACCGGCGGACAGCACCGCAGCGTTTACAGCGCACAGCATCTGGCGGAACACATACATGGCAAGTTCGGGATAGAAGTCCATGTGTGCCACCGCGAACAAGGCATAACGCAGACCTTTGCCGCGGCACGCTGCATGATATTCGCCGCGGGGCTCGGCACCAGACTCCGTCCCCTTACGGACAATATGCCAAAGGCTCTTGTCCCGGTGGACGGCAAACCTCTGCTGCAACATCTTCTGGAGAAGCTGAAGGCATCCGGCTTCAGAGACATTGTGGTGAATGTGCATCACTTTGCGGACGTGATAGAGGAGTGGTGCGCAGAGCACGTAAATGACATGAATGTATGGTTCTCCGACGAGAGTGCCGCACTTCTGGAGACCGGAGGAGGCGTGAAACACGCTGCTCCGCTGTTGCGTGACGCACAGGACGGGTTCCTCATCCACAACGTTGACATACTGAGCAACGCAGACCTCAGAACCTTTTCCGCATACTCCACAGGCAAGGCGGCAGTTTTGCTCGTGTCGGAAAGAGAAACCAACCGTTATCTTCTGTTTGACGACGATATGCGTCTTGTGGGTTGGACCAACGTCAGTACCGGCGAGGTGAAGAGCCCCTATCCTCTGTTGGACGTTGCGAAGTACCGCCGTCTGGCATTTGCCGGCATCCATTATATGCACCCCAGACTGTTCAGCTATTTCGACGATTTCCCCGACAAGTTCTCCATCATAGACTTCTATCTCCGTATATGCGACAAAGAAAACATATACGGGTACATTCAACCGGGGTTGCGCCTTATGGATGTGGGAAAACAGAAGTCGCTCCGGGAAGCTGGGACATTTGTTAAAACAATAGAACAATAAATGCCGCACATGAGACAAAGACCAAAAACAGCAAAGAAATGAAGATACGGGAGATACTGACTCTTTACACCCGTCATCCCTGCGTGAGGCAGATAGCGGAGAGGCTAAGTGCCGGAGACAATTCTCCCATAGATGTCAGCGGACTGCCGCCAAGTGCCGCCGCTATGGTGATAGCCACCTTGGCGGACAAGTACGGCAAAGTGATGCGCTCGCCGTGGGTGGTGATAGCGGAAGACGAGGATGCCGCCGGCTATATGTACCACGACTTGACCCAAGTCCTTGATGCCGACACGGTACTGTTTTTCCCGAGTTCGTTCAAGCGTGCCGTAAAGTACGGCCAGCGTGACGCAGGTAACGGGATATTGCGCACAGAGGCACTTTCCTCGTTCGCCTCCGGCAGGACACCGCTCATAGCGGTAACATACCCACAGGCATTAGCGGAGAAAACAGTGGCCAAGAGTGTGCTCTCGGAGAAGACCCTGCGGTTGTGCAAGGGAGAGAAAGTGGATGTGATGTTTGTGCAGGAGACGCTGGCCGACTACGGCTTCGTGCGTACTGACTATGTTTACGAACCGGGACAGTATTCGGTGCGCGGCAGTATAATAGACGTATACTCATATTCCCACGAATTGCCTTACCGCATAGATTTCTTCGGCGACGAGGTGGACAGCATACGCACATTCGAGGTGGAGACGCAACTTAGCACCGAACGTCTTGAGAGCATAAGCATAGTGCCCGAGATGAAGGCGGGCGACGGCGAGAGCACTTCGCTCCTCTCCTTTATTCCGCAGGACAGCGTGTTGGTGATGAGGGACAGCACCTACATTGCGGACAGTGTGCGGCGGATATGGGACGACGGATTCTCGTTTCAGGCTCAGAAAGAGAGCGAGTCCGACACACAGACACTGGTAAAGGAAGACACACTTGTCGACCCGTCCGTGTTTGAGCGGCAGATGGCAGGCTTCCGTCATGTCCGTGTCTCGCCCACAGTCAGGGACAACGATGGGGGGATATGCTTCTCCATACATCCACAACCGTCGTTCCACAAGAACCTGGAGCTTCTCAAATCGTCCTTTTCCTCGTACCTCAAAGACGGGATGCGTCTCTATATACTGGCAGACAGCGCAAAGCAGACGGAGCGGTTGAAGAACATCTTTGAGGACGGCGGCTCGGACATCACCTTCACTCCCGTCGACAAGACTCTCCACGAGGGCTATGCGGACGACACACTGAAGGCTTGTTTCTTCACAGACCATCAGATTTTCGACCGTTTCCACAAGTACAGTCTCCGCAGCGAATGTACGCATAACGGCAAGGTTGCCCTTACGTTGAAGGAGCTGCAGCAGTTTGATGTGGGCGACTACGTGGTGCATATAGACCATGGGGTAGGACGTTTCGGCGGACTGGTGCGTATCCCGTGTGGGGATAAGATGCAGGAAGTAATAAAGATAATATACAACAACGACGATACGATCTTCGTCTCCATAAACTCCCTTCACAAAGTCTCCAAGTATAAGGGCAAGGAGGGAGAGCCACCGCGCGTAAGCACCTTGGGTACCGGGGCGTGGGAGAAGATGAAGGAACGTACAAAGACCAAGATAAAGGACATTGCGCGCGACCTCATAAAGCTCTATGCGGAACGTAGGAGGGAGAAAGGGTTCATGTTCAGCAAGGACAGTTTTATGCAACACGAACTGGAGGCAAGTTTCCTGTATGAGGACACGCCCGACCAGCTGAAGGCTACGCAGGACGTGAAGGCGGACATGGAGAGCGGCCGTCCTATGGATCGTCTTGTCTGCGGAGACGTAGGGTTCGGAAAGACGGAAGTGGCCATACGGGCGGCATTCAAAGCCTGTGCCGACAACAAGCAGGTGGCGGTGCTTGTGCCTACCACGGTGCTTGCCTATCAGCATTTCCGGACTTTCAGCGAAAGGCTTAGCCGTTTCCCCGTGAAGGTGGACTACCTCACCCGCGCACGTCCGGCGGCAGAGACGAGACGGATATTGCAGGAACTGAAGAGCGGCGAGACAAACATCGTGGTGGGTACGCACAGACTGGTGAGCAAGACCGTGCATTTCCACGACTTGGGTCTGCTGATAATAGACGAAGAACAGAAGTTTGGCGTGAGCACCAAGGAACGGCTCCGCCAGATGAAGAGCAACGTGGACACGCTGACACTTACAGCCACCCCCATACCACGGACACTACAGTTTAGCCTTATGGGGGCAAGAGACCTCAGCGTCATACAGACACCGCCGCCCAACCGCCGTCCCATACAGACGCAGATAACCACTTTCAGTGCCGAAGTGATAACGGAAGCCATAGGGTTTGAGATGAGCCGTGGCGGACAGGTCTTCTTTATAAACAACAGGATAGGCCGCCTTTACGAACTGGCCGACATGATACGCAAGTATGTTCCCGACGCACGTGTCGCCGTGGGACACGGACAGATGCCGGCCGAGGAACTGGAGAATGTGATGCTGGGTTTTGCGCACTACGACTACGACGTGCTGGTGTCCACCACAATCATAGAGAGCGGACTTGACATTCCCAATGCCAATACCATTATTATAAACGGAGCGCACAACTTCGGACTCTCGGATCTCCACCAGATGAGGGGAAGGGTAGGGCGTTCCCACCGTAAGGCGTTCTGTTATCTCCTTGCCCCTCCACTGGCTTCGCTAAATGCGGAGAGCCGTAGACGGCTGCAGGCAGTAGAGGAGTTCTCCGACCTCGGCAGCGGCATTCACATAGCCATGCAAGACCTGGACATACGCGGAGCCGGCAATATGTTGGGAGCCGAGCAGAGCGGTTTCATAGCAGACCTCGGTTACGAGACATACCAGAAGATACTCTCGCAGGCGGTGAGCGAGTTGCGCAACGACGAGTTTGGACAACTCTATGGGGAAGAGGCGAAGACATCCGACCTTGCCGGGAGTTTCGACTACGTAGACGAGTGTGTGGTGGAAAGCGACATACCGATGTCGTTCAGCGAGGAATATGTACCCACTTGCAGCGAGCGTATGTTGTTGTACAGAGAGTTGGACGGTTTGGAGAAAGAAGAGGATGTGGAGATGTTCAGGCACAGGATGAAAGACCGTTTCGGCGACATTCCCCCCGAGGGAGAGGAACTTATACGCGTAGTCGCCCTCCGACGTATGGGAAAACTCTTCGCCTGCGAACGCATAGTATTGAAAAACGGTAAGATGCGTATGTACTTCGTCTCTTCGGCAGACAGTCCGTTTTATCAGAGTGGAGTATTTGGACAGATAATAACTTTCGTCACCTCGTTCCCTCATATCTCACGTCTGGAAGAGAAGAACGGCAAACGCAGTATGCTCGTTTCTGAAGTTCCTACGGTGGAGAGCGCGATGACGGTGTTTGATAGAATAGGCACACTGAAAAGTGAATGAGAAATAATATCGTAGACACAAACGGCGGTTGCCGACAATCCACCCCCCCCATGGCCCGTATATGCATTATCCTGTTGACGTTTCTCCTTGCAGGTATATGCCAAGGACGTAACTTGCGTCCGCTGGTATTGGTGATAGATGCGGGACACGGAGGAAAAGACAAAGGAACCTCTTTCAACGGAAATCCGGAGAAAGACATCAACCTCGACATTGCCGTTATGGTGAAGGAACTGCTCGCAAAACACAAGCCGGGCATCAAAGTGATAATGACCAGGAGCGACGACCGTTTCGTCTCTCTGGACAACAGATGCAAGAAAGCAAACAAGGCGAACGCCGACCTCTTTCTCAGCATACATGTCAATTCCGCCCCCAGCCGGCTTATGTCCGGCACGGAGACTTTCTACGCCAATCTCGGACAGACGCACAACACAGTGAGGAGCGGTTCGCTGAGCAGGACAATTGACAGAAGCGAACTGTTGGCGCGTCTCTTGCAAAAGAACTATATGGAAAGCGAACGCCCAAGTATGAGAGGGGCCAGGAAGAAAAATCTCTATGTGTGCCAGAACACCAACATGCCGGCCGTGCTCACAGAGATAGGCTTCCTCAGCAACATAGAGGATGCCGCATACATGACAAGCAAGGATGGAAAGAAAGAGATAGCCGTCAACATCTTCAACGCTCTTATGGAGTATTACACCACCACGCAAGCCAGGACGCAGGCGCAGAGCTTGATGAAACTGCGGAACAGCGGTAACATGAAAAGCGGAATAAATGCCTATCACCTGAACGTTCCCGGAGTGTACAAGCGTATGAGAAAAGGAGAAACCGTTAATGAGGATGCCGTTGAGCCTAAGACGGACAGGACACCCAAGGATGAAATCCCTGTCGCCGCAACAGGAAAAGAAGTCAATTCCGTTGTAGAAACGGTTAAGGACACTGCACAAAACAACGGCGCTCCCACGACTTCTGTTCCGGTGTACAGTATACAGATAGTGGCTGTAAGAAAGGAAACCTCATGTGAAGATTCCAGGCTGAAAGGACTCTCGCCAGTGACTTTCGTCAAAGACGGCAATATGTATAAAGGTCTGTACGGAGGCACTACAGACTACAAACAAGCCCAAAAGACCAAGGAAAGCATAAAGCACAAGTTCCCGGATGCCTTCATAGTGGCTCACATAGGTGGAAAGCCTATCAGTGTCACCGAGGCTCGGAAGATGACCCCTTGAGAACTTTCTCTATCTCGTCCGGGGAGTCTGTGAGCGTGAGCAAGAGGTTCTTGTATGTACCCTTTTCCACGAGATAGTTTATCAGCGTCCACACGGGAACCTCTTTTGTCCAAAAGTCCACCCCGAGAAATATCATAGGGCATGAATATCCGAAAGTAAGATAGTGGTTTTGCACCGCTTCCTGGAATATCTCCTGTAGCGTGCCCGCACTCCCCGGGGTATATATGATACCTCCTTTGGCAATGCTCAGGATGCCGTCCTCGCGTATGCTGTTGTCGAAATACTTGGCTATGTGCGTGGCAAATGGCGTGGAGGGTTCGTGTCCATAGAGCCATGTGGGCACTCCAAGACTTACATATTTGTTCTGCGGGTATGTGTCGTGCACTTTCCATGCCGTCTCCAGCCATCCGCTGTCGCTGAATGTGGGGGCTGTGCGTATTATGTTCAACGCTTCGTCCAGATCTTCCTCTGTGCGTCCTGCCATCCACGCTCCGAGATGTGTGGCCTCCATTGCCCCCGGACCTCCGCCGGTCACCATAAGGAATCCCTTTTCCGTAAGCCGTTTGGAGAGTTGGGCTATCTGTCTGTAAGCGTCGTGGGTGCGTGGCAGTCCGTGTCCGCCCATCACCCCTATGAGGCAATGTTCATTGTAGTCCGAGAGAAAGTCGTACAGGCAGTCGCTTATGCTATGGTCGTGCAGACAGCGTGCCAAAGTCTCTTTGACATCGCTTTCGCGCTTGCCTTTTCTCAGATAGTGCTTGTACACCACGCCGTCGTAACACTTGTCGTAACTCTTCGGACACGACGGGACGTAACCTTCGTACAGCTCCTCCGGGGAATACAGACGGCTGCGGTAATGGAATGTTTCGCCCATGTCCGGCAGGAAGAGACAGTCGCACGACTGCTTTTTAAGTCCCATGGGCAGCGTGCATCCTATGAAAAGACAGTCCCTGTATGTGTGCGAGAGCGCGGCACTGCAGTCGGCGGTCAGGTTGACGCTTTGGAATGCAAAGTGTCTCAGCTCGCGTACATCACTCCCCAACGTTTCCGACAGTCGGGCATCGTCCTTAATCTGTTTGTATTTCTTTTCCATAATATATGGTCGTGTTCCGTAAGATTTCGCTTCAAAGTTACTTATTATATTGCCGTCAGGCAAACAAAAATACATTTTTTCACATTTGCCGGTTTGTTTGCTTTTGCATTTCCGCAAAAATATTTAATTTTGTGGACAGAATATAGGTGAGAACTTATGTCACAAGCCGGAAATTTTAGGATTACATATTCACATAACATTAACAAATTCAAACAACGTAGAAAATGAGAAGAAGATTTTTCTGGAGTATCTTGATGCTCTTGTTGCCTGTCTTTGCAGTAGCGAAGACGGAGGTCAAAACAAATGTACGATGGGGAACTTTCAATGTCAGGCTCAAGAATGGAAGCGACGACAAGAAAGGTGTGGGATGGGATGTCCGCAAAGACCGTGTTGCCAAATACGTAAAAGACAACAATATAGACATAATAGGAATGCAGGAGGTGACCCATCCACAGTTGCTCGACTTGATAGAGCGTCTGCCCGAGTACGACTATGTGGGTGTCGGCAGAACCGACGGTAAGACAAAGGGAGAGTACAGTCCGGTCTTTTTCCTGAAAGACAGATTTGAAGCCGTGGAGAAGGGCAACTTCTGGTTGAGCGAGACTCCAGATGCGCCAGGCAGCAAAGGTTGGGATGCCGCATTGGAGAGAATTGCCAGCTATGCGAAGCTGCGCGACAAGGCAACAGGCAAAGTGTTTATGGCGGTGAACACCCATTTTGATCACGTAGGTGTGGAGGCGCGCAAACAAAGTGCCCTGCTTATAATGAAGAAAATACAGGAGATAGTAGGCGACAAGCCGGCTGTGGTTACCGGAGACTTCAACATAGAAGAAAGCAACGAAGCCTACAAAACAATGATAAGCAGTTCTTTCCGTATGTACGACGCTTACCACAGTTCACCCAACCATACCGGCACGACGTACACCTTCCACGATTTCGGGTCTATACATCCTCTTGAGTGTGGCAAGATAGACTATATTTTCGTTACGCCGAACATACATGTGGAAAGGACTCACATAGAGCCCCCGCACTTCGACGCCCATCTTTCCGACCACAATCCGCACTGGGCAGACCTTGACTTCTGACAGTGCGGATTGTGTGGGCTTTCTACTCCTCTGCAAACTTGCTCATGCCACGCAGCATGTGTCGTAGATTGCCTACCAGTTCCTGGGATTCCTGCAGGATGAGAATGGTGATGAGCTGGGTGTTCATGTTCACCTTGTTGTCTTGGAGGGTGTCTATTGTCTGTTTACGCGCAGCCGAGAGTTGCTTCTGTACGACGGTACATTCGTTGCGTAAAGCATCCGTTTTCGAATAATCGCCGCTCTCCAGCATCTTCCGTGCCTGCTCGTACACGGACAGTACGCCGTCTCTGAGCTTGATGAATGCCCCACACTCCTCTTTAGGAAGTGAGGAGAAGTTGTTGCCTATGTGCTCTCTAATGGGGTCGTTGATACGCTTCATGCAATAGAGCATCTGCGAGCATGAGTTGATACCCAGGAAATACCATGTGTTGCGGGATATAACCTTGAGAGGGTCGAGACGCTGCATGGAAAGCAACTCGCGCCGGCGTTGCCTCTTCAGGTCTTTGCGCTGCTCGTCTATCAGGTACGAGGTTTGTTTCAGGCCTTTGTAGCTTTCCGTCAGCAGGGAGTCTGTGTCCGTGCGGTATGCGTTTTCCACTGCGGACAGATGCTTGGCGTTACCCTCGTTTATATGTTGGCACAGAAGCCCCCATATCTCATTTTTGTCGGTCGTGTGCATAATCTTGTCGAAGAGCACGTCCTTTTGCTTGACGACCTTCTTTGAGAACTTCATGTTGCTGCTGATGATGAGGAATATGGCAAGTGCTATGGATGCTGCCATGGCGGCGTAACTGCCGAAATACATGAAAGCGGTGACGATGAAAGCGAAGAAGAATGCCACGCCTGCCGTTATGAACCAGCCTCCTATCACGGAAATCACACCTGTGATGCGGAATACGGCACTCTCGCGGCTCCACGCCCTGTCCGCCAGACTGGCTCCCATAGCCACCATAAACGTAACGTAGGTGGTGGAGAGCGGCAATTTATAGGCTGTGCCCATTGCCACGAGAAGTCCGGCAAGCACCAGGTTGACACTGGCTCTTACCTTGTCGAAGGCGGCGCCTTCGGGCAGTGAGAGTTCTTCCGAGTTGAAACGGCTGTTCACATATTTCTTAAACGGTGCGGGGAGGAGCTTGCAAATGGTACTGCTGCTTTTCATGGTCGAGCGGACTAAGGTGCGTGCCACGCCGGACGAACCGAACATCTCGTCCCCCTCGTCTTGCCTGCTTAGGTCGACGCTCGTCTTCACCACATTCTGCGCTTTCTTGGAGAACATCAGGGTAAGCACCATCACCGTGCCGGCTATCATCAAATATGATATGGGTGTGTGCGCGCTTTCGTGAAGAGACACCATGAGGAATTCGTGAGGCTGTCCGTTCCCGTTGGCAGTATAATCGAGATATGAGTCAAGCCCTGTCAGAGGCACTCCGATGAAGTTCACCAAGTCGTTGCCAGCGAATGCCATGGCGAGAGCGAATGTTCCCAACAATACCACGACTGTGAGTATGTCCACCTTGAACAACGACAGTACAATCATTATAAGTGTCATGACAACCATACAGCCCGCAATGATGGTAAGGGTGTTTTCGGATATGTACGCGTTAAGTTCGGGAGTCATGAGGGTTGAGCCCTTCAGCCCGTTTATAAGCAGAAACCAGACGATGGCGGTGGCGCACAAAGCACCGAAGAGTATGGTGCGCACAGACCGGTTGGACGGCTTGACAAATGTAAAGAGCATACGGCTTAACCACATTACAAGCACACCGAACACAAAGGCTATTGCTACACTCATGAATATGGCCATAATCACGCTCAATGCCTTGTCCGTGTTCAGCAACTCGCCAATACCCAACTCCATGCCGTCGGGTCCTATAGCTCCGGAAGCCATCTTTATGACAGACAAAGCAAAAGCGCCTCCCAGCATCTCAAAGACAAGGCTCACAGTGGTGGACGTAGGCATTCCAAACGAGTTGAAGATGTCCAAAAGCACGACATCTGTCACCATTACCGCAAGAAAGATGCACATCACCTCGTAGAAGGTGAAATACTGTGGGGAGAAGATACCGTGCCGTGCCACGTCCATCATGCCGTTGGACATTACCGCTCCCAAGAACACCCCTGCCGCCGCAACGGCTATGATAACCTTGTAAGATGCCACCTTGGCTCCTATTGCGCCGTTTATGAAGTTGACGGCATCGTTGCTTACGCCTACCACAAGGTCGAAGACCGCAAGTACACAAAGG
>CAVHCL010000128.1:0-8740 GCA_963634425.1 Bacteroidaceae bacterium | reverse complement strand
CTTAAGAGGTGCGGTAAACCTCCGGACACATAACTTTATGTACGGATAATACATATATCATAGGAAACATACTGCAAGCAATATTACCGCGGCTATCACAAACATTCTGAAGTAGAAAAAGTACTTCTTGATGCGTCTTGCTGTTTTCCTGTCCATAGCTTCACATATGATTAAAGGTGTTGTCAATCGTCATCGTCGTCGTCGTCGTCAAAATCATCGTCATCAAAATCGTCTTTGCTGTTCGCTCTCGCGGAAAAATCCTGATAATCTATACAATCCGTAAGAGACCAGCAACAACCGTCAATCTGAAATTTCGTATTCATCTCCTTCGTCATCATTAAATCTGCGGCAAAGATATGGGGAGGATGTTTCATATCTGTGACATAAATGTTACATTTTTGTGAATAAGCCCATTTAAGTTGCCAGTATATGGGAATAATCGCTAATTTTGCAGCAGACAAATAAATAAAAAAGATATGGCTCAGCGTATTCTAATAGTGGACGATGAACAGGACATTTGTGAGATCCTGCGGTTCAACCTTGAGATGGATGGGTATGAGGTGGAGACGAGGGAGGCGCCCTGTGACCTGGGTGAGGATTTGCCCGACCTTATACTGCTGGACGTGATGATGACACCCAAATCCGGTTTTGACTGGGCACGTGAACTGAAAGCCTCGCCGCCAACCGCCAATATCCCCATAATATTCTGTACTGCAAAGACGATGGAAAAAGACTTGTTGCAGGGATTTGCGTTGGGGTCGGACGATTATATATGCAAGCCTTTCCGCATAAGCGAGGTGAGGGCGAGGATAAAAGCCGTGCTGAGGAGAAGCCGTCATGCGGCTGATGTGCAGCAGAAACAGGGCGAAATCATAAAGTTCGAGGGGATAACGATGGACATGGCACTCAAGACGTGTGTCGTTGACGGTGAAGGCGTACCCTTCACAAGGCTGGAGTTCGAACTGCTCGCACTCTTCCTCTCACATCCAGGCAGGGTGTTCTCAAGAGAAAAAATACTGGAGAACGTGTGGCCAGATGACATAGTGGTGCAAGACCGCACTGTGGACGTAAACATAAACAGAGTACGGAAAAAGATAGGCGTGTATGGAAAACGTTTATGCACGCGGTTTGGCTACGGATATTATTTTGATGCGTGACACATCTCCCCAAAAACAAAAAACACTAACGATAAAACAACCTGATTAAATGAAACTTACAGACAAGCCAGCAAGAAGCCTTTTTCTCACAGCCACCATTATGGCGTCTGTGTTTACACTGTGTTTCGGCATTTATGAATACAGGCGAGAACACTCTTTCAGATGTGACATATTGCAGGCAAAACTGCAGTTGAACAATTATAGTTGGAACGACACCACCATCAGAGTGACGGTAATAGACACCACTGGAAGGGTGTTGTACGACAGCAAGAATATGCATCAGGACAATATGGGAAACCATCTGCTGCGGAAAGAAGTCGCGGATGCTCTCAAAAAAGGTTCGGGATTTGACATCAAGCGCACGTCCGAAACATACGGGCAAAAATTTTGTTATTCAGCCACGCTGATGCATATGCCTGCCACAGATGTCATAAGGGGGCTGATAGAAAGGCAAACCGGCAAGGCCGTTGTGCTGCCGCCCACTGTAATCGTGCGTTCTTCCGTTCCTTACTCCGCCCCCTTGACAGAAAGCCTTGAACGTGACTACACATTCTTCTATTACACTGCGGGCATCTTGCTGCTGATAGCGCTCGTGCTGTATCTCAGGTATCGCCTTGGACATGCGGAAGAGGAAAAACAACGCATCAAGCGTCAGCTCACAGAAAATGCCGCCCACGAGTTGAAGACTCCGGCCGCCACCATCCAAGGTTATCTGGAGACTTTGTGCACCAACAACAACATTCCGGAAGAAAAGCGGAAGGAGTTTATTGACAGGTGCTATGCCCAGAGCATGAGGATGAGTAGACTTTTGTCTGACATGAGCACATTGACAAGGCTCGACGAGGCCGGTATGACGCGTCCTGACATCCGTGTCGACATTGCCAAGGTGCTGACACTGATAGGAGAGGAGATGCGGGCGAAATTTGCGGAACATGGCGTGACGCTGGATTTGGATTTGCCCGAAAGTCTGCCTACGCACGGCGACGAGTCCTTGATATACTCGCTGTTCAGAAACGTTTTCGACAATGCGCTTGCCTATGCCGCCGGAGCAAAGAAGTTCAGCGTGAAAGCCTATTCCGAGATAGACAGGATATACGTCACGTTCGTGGACGACGGAGTTGGAGTCCCTCCGGAGCATCTGCGCCACATCTTCGAGCGGTTCTACCGGATAGACAAGGGGCGTTCCCGAAGACTTGGCGGTACAGGTCTCGGGCTTGCCATTGTCAAAAACATAGCTCTGCAATATGGAGGGTACGCCACAGCCTCCCCCACACCGGGAGGCGGGCTTACCATCCATATAGAGTTGGAGATGTAAGGAGGAAGCCCTATTTGCCGCTCTCTATGAGGTACTCAGCTATCTGGACAGCATTGAGGGCGGCTCCTTTCTTGATTTGGTCGCCCACCAGCCAGAATGTGAGTCCGTTCTCGCAAGTGAGGTCTTTACGGATGCGTCCCACATATACGTCGTCCTTTCCTGCCAAGAACAGCGGCATGGGGTAAACCTTGTTGGAAGGGTCGTCCATCAACTGTACGCCCTTGCCTTGCCGTACGGCTTGTGCAAACGCCTCGGGACTTACAGGCTCTTCCGTCTCCACCCATACAGCTTCTGAATGGCTGCGCAGACTGGGGACTCTGACGCACATCGCAGAACAGGCGGCATCCGTGTGCATAATCTTCTTCGTCTCGTTGAACATCTTCATCTCCTCCTTGGTGTAGCCGTTGTCCGTGAACACGTCTATCTGTGGTATGACGTTGTATGCCAACTGATAGGCAAACTTGTCCACCGTCACAGGCTTGCCGTCCAGCACTTCGCGGTACTGCTGTTCCAGTTCTGCCATGGCTGCGGCTCCCGCTCCGCTGGCTGCTTGGTAACTGGCGACATGGATGCGGCGTATATGGCTCAAGTTCTCCAGACACTGCAACACCACTACCATCATGATGGTGGTGCAATTGGGGTTGGCTATTATACCCTTGGGGCGCGTCAGCGCGTCCTCGGCGTTACATTCCGGCACCACCAAAGGAACGTCTTTGTCCATACGGAAAGCCGACGAGTTGTCTATCATCACAGCCCCATGTTTTGTTATGGTTTCGGCAAACTCCTTGCTGGTACCTCCTCCGGCACTGGTGAAAGCGATGTCCACACCCTTGAAGTCATCGTTGTGCTGCAGGAGTTTTACCTCTATCTCTTTGCCTCGGAAAGTATACTTGGAGCCTGCGCTGCGATGGCTGCCGAAAAGCAGCAACTCGTCTACCGGGAAGTTCCTCTCATCCAAAACACGCAGGAATTCCTGCCCCACAGCGCCGCTTGCGCCTACAATAGCTACTCTCATCTTTGTGCAAAATAATATGTTATGATTAAAACAAAAAAACTTGTCCCTTATTCTCCCGAAATCTTTTTGCCAATGCCTTTTTACCGATGCATTTACCGATGCAAAAGTACACAAAAAAATGCAATATCGTCCTCATATCGGCATTATTTCCGCCGAAATGTGTACCTTTGTGCAAAGAATAACAGAAAAAGAGCATATTTATGTTTCAATATGCAATGGTATCGGCATTCCAAGGCGCAATGATAACAGATCCCACGTGGATTTTCTTTACGGTGCTATGCATCATACTGTTCGCTCCTTTGTTGCTCGGCAAGCTGAGGATTCCGCATGTCATAGGACTTATCTTGGCTGGCGTGCTGATAGGGGAGTACGGCTTTGGCATTCTGGAAAGGGACAGTTCTTTCCAGTTGTTCGGTCAGGTGGGCATATACTACATAATGTTTTTGGCAGGTCTCGAGCTGAACATGGGAAGTGTGGAAAAGTATGGACGCGACGGTATAAAGTTCGGTCTGCTCACCTTCTTCATCCCGTTTGTCTTGGGGTTCGTCAGCAGCAGGTACATACTGGGTTACAGCGTTCTCACATCGCTGCTTTTGGCTTGCATATACAGTAGCCACACCTTGGTGTCATACCCCACAGTAGGCAGGTACGGACTCAGCAGGCACAAGGATGTGGTGATAAGCGTGGTGGCGACTGCGTTTTCCATCTTTGCCGCCTTGCTTATCCTGGCCACGGTCGTTGGAACCATCAGCGACGACAACTCTCTTGCCAAGTGGGTTTGGTTTGTGGTCAAATGCCTGTTGTATGGAGCGTTCGTGGTGATGGCTCTCCCAAGGATGGGCAGATGGTTTCTGCGCCGCTACGACGACGGCGTGATGCAGTACATCTTCATACTGGCTCTGGTGTTCTTCAGCGCCTCTCTCGCTAAACTGGTGGGACTGGAGGGCTTGTTGGGCGCGTTCCTTGCCGGACTTGTGGTGAACAGGCTCATTCCCAAGACAGGACCGCTGATGAGACATATAGAGTTCGTGGGCAACGCGCTTTTCATTCCATACTTTTTGATAGGCGTGGGGATGATAATAGACATACGTGTGTTGCTGGGCGACCCTCAGACATTGTTGGTGGTATGCGTGATGGTGATTACCGGGACTCTCGGGAAATGGTTGGCCGCCGTGGCTATGTCGTACCTTGGAAAACGCGACACGGACAGCTTGTGGCTCATGTTCGGACTTACCAACGCACATGCGGCGGGCGCGCTGGCGATAGTCATGATAGGGACGCAGCCGGGCATTGAACTCATGAACGGCCAAATCCTTAACGGAACGTTTATGCTCATCTTCTTCAGTTGCATCATAGGAAGTTTTGCCACCAACAGAGGCGCACGTGCCTTGGCGCTGAAAGACACCTCCTTGGAAGACAACAGAGGTGCTTACCATGGGAAATGCCTTGTCGCATACAGCAGACCGGAGGATGTTGACATGATGACCCAACTGGGCATAATCATCCGCAACCCTTATATCCCGGATAGTCTGATGGGACTTACTGTCGCATACGACGACGGCAGTGACGACGGGGTAGACGGTCATAAGAAAGGGAGGGCTCTGTTGGAGAAAGCGCAGGGCATAGCCGCCGCCGCAGACGTGCACATGACCACCATAAACAGGATAAGCACCAACATTGCCGGAGGCATCATACATACCATGAACGAATATGAGTGCGGCGAGGTGGTGATGTTTATACAAGACTGGGACTCCGACATGTCCAAGTGTTCCCTCGGTGCGGTAATCGACAGCGTTATAAGCGGCTCGCACCGCGAAGTGATGGCGGTACGTGCCGTAGTGCCGCCGGGGACGCTGAGACGGGTGCTGGTGGCTGTGCCGCAGAAAGCGGAATACGAGGTGGGCTTCTTCAAGTGGATTGAACACCTGTGCAGGATGGGCGAACAGCTTGACTGCCACATAGAATACCACGCCCACAAGGACACTATGCCGTACATGCGAGGGTATATGGACAGAAAGCACCCGCACGTGAGGGCGGAATTCCATGAGATGAACAAATGGGACCAGTTGCTCAACCTGCAAAATTCAACCAACAAGAACAGTATGCTGGTGGTGGTGACTGCCCGTCCTGGCTTTATCTCCTATCAAAAACAGATGGAACTTCTGCCCAGACAGATATGCCGTAGCTTCAGTCACACCAGCGTGATGTTGCTTTATCCTGACCAGTGGGGCGAGCCTACCGGGGCTTTGTCCGTGCTAACCCCTAACGGAACTGCCGTCACCCGACACACAAAACCTTTGAGCTCGTGGTTCAAGAAACCGTTGTCCGGAGCCAGTAAGGCAATGCTCCTCTTTTCCTTCATGTTTCTTTCCTTTGCAAACGTCTCGGCGCGAGGCGTTGCCGACAAGATGTCGCCATTTGTCCGCAAAGCGGCTATGGAGGCGAGGCTTGCAAGACGGATGCCTTCCAAAGGCGGGAGCGTAAAGAATATTTCCGCTTTGGTGAAAACGAAAGACGCTTCCCTGCTTCACGCCCAAGGCTGCAGGGTGCTTCACTCGTGGGGAGACATACACGCAAGTCTCATTCCCATCGACCGGCTCTACGAGTTGTCGGCACTTCCGCAAGTCATACGCATAGAGACCGCTGACAAATGTTGTGCGCTAATGGACACATCGCGTGTTGTGACACGTATCAACGAGGTTTGTACGCAGGTCGGCGCAGGGGACATTCCGTACACAGGCAAAGGCGTGGTGGTGGGGGTGATGGATATTGGTTTCGACCTCACGCATCCTACCTTTTACAGTCGGGATATGTCGGAGTATCGTGTGAAAGCTGTCTGGGACATGCTTGACTACACAGACGGCGGAGACAGTGCGGACAGTGTTCCCGTGGGCAGGTCGTACACGAACGAAGAAGCTATTGTCGCCAAGGCACATTCGTCGGACGGCAAGATAATGTACCATGGGACACACACGGCGGGCACCGCCGCTGGCAGCGGATATGACTCGGACTATGCCGGAGCCGCACCGTGTGCCGATATATGTCTGGTGTCCAATGCGGTGAATGGCGACGAGCCTCTAATCCCCGATTCTCTGGAGCACATCTATACGTCAACGATGGACTTGCTTGGATTTCAGTACCTGTTCTCGTATGCCGACAGAGTGGGGAAACCGGCGGTAATCAGCTTCAGCGAGGGCAGCAAACAAGACTTGTACGGAGACAACCTCCTGGCATCGCAAGTGTTGGGACAGATGGAGGGGGCTGGGCGCATCATCTGCTCGTCTGCCGGAAACGAAGGGTTTTACCAGTGCTATATGCACAAGCCTACGGGAAAGGACACGGCAAGAGCCATGGCACTCTTCAGCACATCCACCGCCGCCTATCTTGTGCGCTCGTCAAAGGAGATGTCGTTGGAGCTTGTCTTCTTCGAGGAAGGCTCAGACACGGAGGCCGACCGTTACCGCATCTCCACCTCGACGATTGTCCAAAACCAAGACAGCATACTTGCGGACACTCTGCATATTGGCGGAAAGGACTATCAGATAATGGCGGCAGCCTATCCGTCGTGCTACGACAACAGCGAGTGGGTTGCCGAACTTTACATTAAACGTCTCTCAAAACGTCCGTTCCATAAAATAGGGATAGTCCTTTTGGACAGAGAGACTGACGTGGAATGCTTTGCCGCAGGGGGATATCTCCAGAGCGACAAGAACTATCCCCTCTATTCGGACGGGGAAATCTCGCACAATGTCAATTTCCCCTCCTCTTCACCGCACGTCATCAGTGTGGGAGCCACTGCGTACCGTACCGGCGTGCGCAACTTCAAGGGACAATGGGCTCCGTTGGACTACGGCACGGACGGCATTGTGGGGTACTTCTCAAGCACAGGCCCGTCTTTAGCCGGTCTTACAAAACCTGACGTGGTGGCGCCAGGGGTTAATATAATAAATGCGTTCAGCAGTTATTACGAGCAGGGTGATGATACTTGGGAAGCGGAAAGGGATGTGATGCGCTTCGAATACAACGGCCGCGGATATGCGTGGAACGCCCAAAGCGGCACAAGTATGTCGTGCCCCATAGTGGCAGGCGTCGTGGCACTTTGGCTTCAGGCCATACCCACACTCACAAGACAGGATGTGATGGATGCCTTGGAGACAACTGCCGTAAGAAGGGACAAGTCGCTGTCTTACCCAAACAACATATACGGATACGGGGAGATAGACGCGCGGGCGGGGCTTGACTATCTTCTGAAACGTTACGACGGGATAGAAGGTGCGGCGGAGAACGTCGGTGCTGAAGGGGAAAAGGTTTATGACCTTACAGGCAGACTCGTGCACGGCACAGCTCCGCATGGCATATATGTCTCGGGCGGCAAGAAGATTTTGAGATAAAGGCAAACGGACAAAAGTAACAGAATAAACAACGGACTTCCTCAATAGAGAGAAGATAAATATGTGTTAGCAAGATGTGCATCATTTCATTAAGGGACGTTAACAAGAGTTTCGGACATCTTCACGTGTTGAAAAACCTAAACCTTGATATAGACAGAGGACACATTGTCAGCATCGTAGGGCCGAGCGGAGCCGGCAAAACGACACTTTTGCAAATAATGGGAACTCTTGGCAGTGCGGATTCGGGTCAAGTTGTCATAGACGGAGAGGATGTGGCGCGACTGAGCGGGGCGCGCTTGAGCAATTTCCGCAACCGCAACATAGGCTTCGTGTTTCAGTTTCATCAGTTGCTTCCCGAGTTCACGGCTCTTGAAAACGTGATGATGCCGGCTCTCATTGCAAACAAAAGTATCACGGAAGCCAAATCCAGAGCGAGAGAACTTCTTCAGTTCATGGGCCTTTCCGACAGGGTAGACCACAAGCCGTCCGAGCTTTCCGGCGGAGAGAAACAGAGAGTGGCAGTGGCAAGGGCTTTGGTTAACAACCCCAAGGTGATATTCGCCGACGAGCCCAGCGGCTCACTCGACACAAAAAATAAAGAAGAGCTGCACCGTCTCTTTTTCCGGCTTCGCGACACCATGGGTCAGACTTTCGTCATAGTGACGCACGACGAGACTCTTGCGTCCATGGCAGACCGTTGTATTCACATGGTGGACGGTACGATAGACGTGATTAAGTAAATCAGGCAAAGCCAAGTTGTACAGCGTAGTATCTACGATTGTACAACGGGGTTTCTATGGTTGGCTTTTGTGCCACTCTCACGGCAGTTTTTATGGGGTCGCATGGCCGTACAGGCAAGGAT
>CAVHCL010000127.1:5659-28363 GCA_963634425.1 Bacteroidaceae bacterium | reverse complement strand
GCCTTGGGCTGTGCGTGTGGTGGAAGACCGGGATTTCATAGAGGGCACCACCGAGATATTCAAGAAGGAGAACCAGGAACAGGTGAAGCGCGACACCAATTTCAAGAATATGTACCGCAACGCCCCCAACATCATCGTAGTGGCCACTCCCAATGGACGCGGCTTGGTGGATGCCGGACTCTTGGGCGGGAACATGATTCTTGCCGCGCAGTCGCTCGGCTTGGGCACTTGTTGTCTTGGCGGTCCTGTGCGTTTCCTCCAGACCAGTGAGACCTGCAAGCCGTATCTTGCAAAACTCAATCTTCCCGACGGCTATGAGATATGCTACATTCTCGCCGTGGGCTATCCCGATGAGACACCCGAGGCTAAGCCGAGGGACGAGAGTAAGGTGGAGTTTGTCAAATGACAAATTCCACGAACATGCGCCACACATTTGTGCCGTTTTTCCGCAACAGGCTACAGGTTGTCCTTTTCGATGTCCTTGAAGTATTTGTAAGTGCCGTGGCGGAGCTCGTCGGTGGCTTCTTCGTCGCAGATTATGATGGCGCTGGGATGCAGCTGAAGTGCGCTGATAGTCCACTGCTGCGAAACGCCCTCCTCTATGGCATGGCGGAGAGCCCGTGCTTTGCCGTGGCCGTTGCACACGATGAGTACCTCCTTGGCATCCATCACCGTACCCACTCCCACGGTGAGAGCCGTCTTGGGAACCTGGTTGACATCGCCGCCGAAGAAACGGCTGTTGGCGATGATGGTGTCTGTGGTGAGGCTCTTGACACGCGTGCGGCTGCCAAGGGAGGAGAAAGGCTCGTTGAAGGCGATGTGCCCGTCAGGACCTATGCCGCCCATAAAGAGGTCTATGCCTCCTGCCATGGCTATGGCCTCCTCGTACGCCGCACATTCCGCCTGCAGGTCGGCGGCATTGCCGTTAAGGATATGCACGTTCTCTTTCCTTATGTCTATATGGCTGAAGAAGTTTGTCCACATGAAGCTGTGGTAGCTCTCAGGGTGCTCCTCGGGGAGTCCCACGTATTCGTCCATGTTGAACGTGACGACGTTCTTGAAACTTACCTTCCCGGCTTTGTACAGCTCTATAAGATGCCTGTACATCCCCAACGGCGACGAACCGGTGGGACATCCGAGCTTGAACGGATGTTCTTCCGACGGGTTGGACTCGTTGATCTTCGCAGCGACATACTCAGCCGCCCATTTGCTTAGTGCCTCGTAGTTAGGTTCGATTATTACTCTCATGACTCTTTATTGTAAATTTATGTATTTTGCGTTCTCCCCTTCCGTCTCGTATATACATCTGCGAATCTCGGAAGTGGGGATTGATACTTGGTTGCGTGTCAGTTCCGGCACATTATAACTCTTGAGCAGGAGTTTGTTGGTCTCGGGGTCTTCCTGCGGTATGACGAATGCTTTGTGCGCTTTGCCGTCCTTGCCGAAATACGCTATGAACGTGCGTGTGTAGTTGCCGTCCATCCTGCGGCTGCTGAACGCTATCCACCTGCCGTTGCCGCTCCAGCTGTGGTAACTGTCCACGTCGGCACTGTTGGCGTCCGTAAGGGCGTAACACGTGTCTGCCACAAGGTCTTTGACCCACAGGTTGCTCGTCTTGTGCCAGATGTGGAACTGGCCGTACTTGCCCATGCCGTACAACACATACCGGCCGTCGGGACTCACACGGGGCAGTGTAATGCTCTTGTCCAATGCGGCAGCGTCCACTTCCATCTGAGGCATGCCGAACTTCTTCGTGGCCACATCGAACGGAATGGACATCAGATTGTACTTTATCTTGTCGTACATGTATGACAACTGCATCCCGCGTGTACTGTCGGGAGCCGTCTTGTCGAGAAGCCGCTCCACGTTGGCGTTGCAGTAATAGAGCCTGTCACCCGAGGGAGACCAACAGGGGAACGTCTCCAAGTCGTAGTTTGACCTGAGTATGTGCGAGACCTCGTTGTTCTCCACATCGTAGAGCAAGAGGTCGCTGCTCTCGTCTATCACCTCCACTTTTTCCTGGTGGAAAAGGTGGAACACTTGCCCCGTCTTGTTGGTGGAGAATGCCACCAAGCGTCCGTTGGGATGCCACGACGGATATACTCCAGCCGTGATTATGGTGCTGTCCTTTATCTGCACCTTGCGCGCCTTGCCGTTGTCCACTATCACGGTGCCGCCGTGGTTGGCACGTACGTGGAAGAGGAATTTCGACGCGTCGTTACCGTGGAAGTTGTGGCAGTTGACACAGTGGTTGTCGTTGTCGTTGTACTCACGGTTGTTCTCGTAGATGGTGTGCACGTCCCAGTTGGTGAGGTTGCGCTGGTATAGCCCGAGCTGCCGGTAAAGTTCATAGCCCGGTTCTATGAGACGGTAACTGAGGAAAGCGTCTATGTCTTCTTCCGCCACGCTTATCTTGTATTGCCTGTATCTCAGCCAACTGTCGCCGTGTTTGGCAAAGACGGAGACCTCTACGTCCCCGCCTTTGCTGCTGACGAGAAGATGCCGCCATTGGCAGGAGTCCAGGCGGAACGTCCCGCGGGCATTCGCCGCCGCAACGAGTTCCGCACCCTGCCCTTTCATCTGCACCACGGCTTCGGATGCCATGGTGTCGACCAGCATGAAGTTGAGGGGCGCAATGTTGGGAGGCACCGTTGTGTTTTTGTAGTCGGGGTATATGACCGCAGCAAAATCGCATGATTCAAACTGCGGAGGCACTTGTGCGGTGCGTTTCTGGCACGATGTCGCCACCACCGCCACAGCCAGTGTCATTATCAGGAGATTGAGTATCTTTGTCATTTGGTAGTCAGACGGTTTTGTCGTTGTGTGAAGTGTCAGTTGACACCCGAGTTGGAAGTGTTGGCGTTGGTGTACCCCTTTTTGGTGGCTTTGAGATTGCCGAAGAAATAGTAGTACGGATAGTAGCCCTTGTACTTAGAGAACAGTTCGTAGGCATACCCCGGACGGTCTTTCATGAAAGGCCGCACGTTTTCCATGAACACTTGCAGCTTTGAGGAACGGTACTGTAGTCCAGGGAAATTGGAGTCCAAGCCCGGGCGTTTGGTGTTCGCCAACAATACGCCGTCGGCAATGATGTCGGGCGGTGTGGTGCCATAGATGGGCTGCAGACGTTCCATGAACTGAGGCATAAGTTTCGTGTAGAGGCATACACACAGACTGTTCTGCAGAGCTTCCATGCTCCGCCCTTCCACAAGGGCGAGGTTGTAACCCATGAAGACCGGCAGCTGGTAATAGTTCTCGAAAGAGTCGTGTATTGGTTCCGTCATCCTTATGCGCGCCATTTCCGGGTCTTTGTTCACCAATGCCATATCGTTGTTCATGGCAGTGTATTTGCGGCAGAACTCCTTCTCGAAAGGAACGTCACTCAAGATGCGGAGGTACTTGTCCGCAAGGTCTGTCTCGTTACGCATGACGGCGCACTTGACAAGCAGTTTGAGCAGGCGCACCGTGGGACCTGTCATCACCATTATCTCCATGCAGTGATGCATACACGTCTCCACGAGTCCGGCATGGTACGATCCTTCCGGTATGTAGAGTGCAGACGCATTGTTGTGGTATCCGTCCATTCCCTTGAGGTACAGCGAGTCGTAGTCGAGCCGTATATCGTACATCCTTTGTGTTATCTCACCTGTGTGTATCAGGGAAATGGCATAGTAGCAGGCCATGGGGCGGTTGCTCTGCACGGCGTTCTTCCTTGCCACTTCCTGTATCCCCCTCCAGTCCTGACGTTCGTGCAGGTTTGTAAGGCGTGTTACGGTGCGTGAGTAAGGCCGCTGACTCTCGTTGAACCAGACTATGACGGTGAACATGGCGCAGCAGAAAGCCAACTCACGGATGGTGAAGACGGTCTTCTCGCCTTTGTCGGGCATAAGAGTGGACAGGAACAAGCGGTGCGTGGCAAGTTTTGCCACGACGGCTCCCAATGCAGCTGCCGCAAGGTAGACAAGAGGATAGGCAAGAATGAAGCCCGCCTCTTTCTCGAAGTACACATTGATGCCTTCGAACGTGAGCCATCCCATGTACACAAACGCGGGAAGGAAACGGAGACCTCTCCATCCGGCTTTCAGATGAAGACAGTAGCCGGTAAGCCAACTGCCGAGCGTGAGCATGATGGACAGCACAAGGCCTCCGAGCCACGGATATTTGTACAGCTGAAGCAAGGCTCTGCCCACCCAACGGAGGTATGGGAAGGAGCACGACAGTACAAACTGCATCTGACGGGTGTCGGGCACCCAGAAGGAATTGTCCCTCGCCGACTGCAGCACACAGCCGAAATACAACCATGCCCACATCCACACGGCAACGAAAAACACCGGGATGACGGGTATAGCCCACTTGCGTCGTTTCTTAGGCAAGTCCGCCATAGAGGGTTTCGCTACGGCGGACTTTTTTGTAGAGTTTTTTTTGCTATCTTGTCTTGACATTCAATTGACTGTGCTTCATTTAACCACTATCTTGCGTCCGCCTACCACATATATGCCTGGTGTGGAGACTTTGCCTACACGTCTGCCGGAGAGGTCGTAAACGCCATTCTCCGTTTCCTCCGTGCCAAGCACCGAGCTTATGCCGGTGGCGATGGAGCCGTCGTGGTCAAACAGGTACACGAATGGGGATATGTTGTCCGTCGACACCACAGACTTGCCGTCGGCACTCAGCGCATATCCGTTCTCCGTAGTCTGGAATTTGTCTGCCGTCACTTCCGCGTCGGAGCGTGTGAACTGCGCATTACCTTCCACCACCACAGGAGAACCTGCCGCTATGGCTGCCACTCCCTTCACCAGCTTGTCGTCCTCAATGGTCCCGACGTAGCCCTCATGCACGTCAAACGGAAGCCGGAGAGCCTGCATACCCTCACCGTCCTTCGTGAACGACAGTGCCTTGGCGGTGAACGCCTCGGGAATGTACATCGGCTTGTTGCCGTCTATCACCAAGTTCTCCGCCGTCTTGTCGGCGCCTACCACATTGGTCTGTTTGAGTAGATCCTCCGTAGGCTGCATCTTGTCATTCTGGTCGGCTTTGACGTATGCTATGGAGTTGGTGGGAAGAGGGTTGATTACGCTCTTGCCCTCGTCGCCGGTGCCGTAGTAGTGTACGGTGTGCGGTTTCTCGCTGCCTTCGTAGTAAGCGGTGAGCGTGCCTCTGAAAGCTGCGGGACCGTAAGGAACAAGCACTTCATATCCGTTGCCTTCCGCCGCCACTATGCTGAAGCCCTCGTCCATCTTAGCCTGTATGTCCTCGGGGGCGGTGAAGATTTTCTTGTTGGAGATGAATATCATGTTCCCATCCTTGTCGTACACCTTGAAGCCCACGGCTCCCGTTCCACGGACAGAGTATATGGTGTTCCCCTGACTCTTGGCGGTGGTGTAGTAGTAGCCGTCCGTCATGTACTCGTCCCCGAAGTCTCCATACTGCCCCACGTCGCCGTTGCTCCCTATCAGGTTCATGCTCTCGTCGCTGATGGCCACACGCGTCTTGCCCTGAGGCTTGCCTTCAAGTGGAGGATTCTCCAGCACAGGCGACGCCTTTATGCGGTCTTCCACAAACATGATGCTTGGAGCCTTGGGATAGCGGCTCATGTAAGCCTTTGCCTCGTCTATGTCCGCCTGTGTGGTGAACATCCAGTAGTTGCTGTAGTCGCCTATCCAGAGGTTGGAGACAGGGACGAACATACCGTACGCCTCGAAAAGCTCGCTGAGGTCTTGCCCTGCCGCGTCGCACATCTTCTTTGCCATCTTCAGGTAGTCGTTCTTGCCCAGCGTCCTGTATCCGCCTTCCACGTCCATGGTGCCGTCACCGTCGGAGTCGGCGCGTAGGGAACTGTCCCACGAGCCTTTGCTCAGAGGGTCTTTCCTGAGCATGGAGAAGAGACGCGGATAGAACTCGGTGTTGTAGCCCTGCACGTGGTAGTAGAGATAGAGCTGGTAGTAGAACTGGGCCATCGCCCATATCCCGCGCTCGTTCCACGGCTTGCCCTTGGCAAAGTCGCTGAAGACAGTGGCTCTGTCGGTGCCGCGGCTGGTGCTTACGCCGTGCAGGTAGACGTTGACGTTGGAGAAGAAGTTGTTGCTCGCCTCCATGGTTCCCACCGCACAGATGCTGTTCTGGTGGTTGTGTCCCATCTCATGACTCGGCCCCCACGTCACGCCGCCGCCTGTGTTGGTCATGCTGTTGTAGTTCAGCACCGACGACAGCGTACCGTTCTCGTAGTAGGTGCCGTATGTGGTGGCGTACATATACGCATGGTTTATGGAGAAGCAGTTCCAGATGTTGTTGAAACGTCCCTCAAGGTCGTCCTGGAAGCCCATAAGGTCTTCTTCGCTCTGGAGGATGGTGTTCCATATCCTCATTATGCCTTCCATCTCCTGCCCCACGGCATTCTGGACGTACTGGTTGCTCATCACGAACACCAGACGTGGAGTCTTCATGTTGATGACCTCGCTCTTGTCCAGCAACTTCTCGCGGAGCAACGCCCAGTCGTCGTTGGTCATGCCGCGTGTGGCGTCCCAATAGCCCTGCACCTCACCGCCTTCTATGTGTATGTTCATGTCGGGGTATCCGGCAAGATACTTCTCGGGGTCGTTGAGCTGGTAGAAGATATACAGTGTGGACCTGCTGCCGAGTATTATGGCGTTCAGACCCTTGTGAAGGTCAGTGGTCGCTCCTGTCTGATGGTCGCCGGGGCTTTCCGAGTCGCCCACTACTTCCACCTGGAGCGTACAGTCCGCGCTCGGCTCCTCTCCCACATAGATGTATATGATGTCTCCGGCCTTGCCTGTGATGCCTGTGGGACCGGACAACTTGCCGTAGCTGTTGCTCATGCCCGTGTACTCGTTCCAAGACATCTTCTGGAAATGGCTGTACACCTTATAGTCGTCGCGTACGCGGAAGAACTTCTCGAAGTCTCGGCTGTACCCGTTGCTGCCTGTGTATGTCTGCCATGTGTCGTTCTTCACCTTCAGCACCATTGCCTGCATATCCGCATTGAGAGCCTTGAAGTCCTCGTTGGCGGACAGATCCTCGTCGGAGAGTGCCGTCACACTCGGCTTCAGGGTGGTGCATGCCTTGTCCTCGAAGAGGTTGTCCAGGGAAGTCTGGTATGCGGCTATGTTGTCCTTCAGGTCTGTGAACGTGTTGAGGAGGTTGCGTCCGTTCTCTATGAACTCGTCGGTGAGGGTCACCTCCTCAAATCCCCATGTGCTGGCAGGGATGCCCGTGCAGTCCCATCCCACCAGTCTTCTGCCGCTGTCGCAATGGAAGCCCACGGCACCTTGGTCCACAATATAGTAGAGAAGACGCGTGCCGTCCTCTGTGCGGTTTGTCGCAAAACCTTGGGCTGGGACACCGGTCTGTGTCCAATACTGGTTGCTGCGTGCTCCGCCTTGGCGTGCCACATACCTCTCAGTGCACAGGTTGCGGATATAGAACGTGCCCTCCGTTCCCGTCTCCACAACGGTCCAGTATTGGGAAAGTTTCTCGTCGTTCTTGCTTTCGCAGTTTATGCGCGAAGAACTGAAATCCTCGTTCAGGTATATGTCGTAACCCATATTGCGTATGCGGTAGTATTTGCCCGCCTTGGGTGCGGAGTATCCGCTCTTGGCAAGCAAGCCTGCCTCCACCTCTTCCTGTGTGAAGTTGTCCACAACGGATATTGTCCAGTCGCTGCCGTAGTCGCCGGCGCAGCTCCATTTGTAGAGCGTCACTCCGTCACCGTTCAGGTTGAGGCAGTTGTTTCCGCTGAAGTCGCTCTTCTCGGAGATGTTGATGAAACATTCGTCGCCCTTGTTGTTGGGGCTCATCTGTATGTACTGTTTCTTGGCTGACTGCGAGGGGGTGCGGTAGTTGTCCTCGCTTGAGAGGAAGTTTCCTGTTGAGCCGTTGAGAAGGTTGTAGCCGTCGCCGTTCTTCGACAATATCCACACCTGCCGGAGGTCTTCTGCGTTGGAAGTCACTCCATACGTGCTGTTAGTGTCAGATGCCAGGTTTTTCGCGCTCAGCCTCCTGTTGGTGAGGCGCACCAGTCCGCCTTTGCTGAGTATGTATTTGACATAGGCGGCACCCGTGAGGCTTGACACGTCTTTGAGCTCCACCTCGCGGAACGCCCAGTCCCGGTCGCTGTTAAGGCTACCCTTCGACGAAGAGCCGATGACGGTTCCGTTCTTGCTGGTAAGATAGTACAGGCCGTTGCTGCGCAGTGTCCAGTGGCCGCTCGTCCCCAACGACTCTATGGTGTACACGCTGCTGGTGCGTATGCCTTCCTCCGTGCCGTTGTTTTTGCTTGTGGTGACATTGCGGTAGTAGTTGCCGAGTCCCGACTTTATGTAATACTTGCCGTCCTCCCCAGCGCTTTCCAGCGTCACCAGATAGCCGGCATTCTCCGCAGCGTCCTGCCCGGACGGGCTGACGGTGCTTACGGACAGTGTGTTACCGTCTCCTTCCTTCGTAAAGGACGATGTGTACGCATTGTAGAGCAAGTACCACTTGCCTGTCTCAAGGACGGTGGCTCCGGCTCCCGCATTTAAAATCTTTCCGTTGAAATCCGACGCGGCAGACACCGCTCCGCCCAAAGAGAGCAGAGACACCACGGCAGCGAACAACCTTAACAAGTTCGTTTTCATACCTAATAGTTTTGCTTGTGTTGATATTACGTGGCAAAGATACAAAAAAAAGTCCGTCCCTAACGAGGGGACAGACTTTTTTTCAATAATTACATGGTTTTACCCACTGATTTTCCGTCTTTTCACTTCACTGCGGTCTTCTTGCCGCCTATGATGTAAACGCCGTTCTTAGCCTTTGTCACACGCTGGCCGGAGAGGTTGTAGATGATATCGGAAAGGCTGGCCTTGCCGTTCTCCACTCCTGCTATGGCTGTAGCGTCCGACACATTGAATATGAGGTCGTAATCGCCCGACTCCACAACGGACTCGTAAGCTACAATGTAACCGGTGTTGGCAAATACGTCGCGTGTGCAGTCGGTGTCGTCCTCACCCTCAGCCTCAACGAGAGTGTTGCCCCACTTGCCGTATGTGCCGCCGCCCACTACTATTGTGCCTTCGTCTACCCAGTTGTAACTGTACGTGCCGTGCATGCCGTTGTCTGTAAGAGCGTCAGGCGAGAAGCTCTCCGACTTCAGAGTAACGTACTCTTCCACGTCTTCAGCGTCTTTGTTGAACTGGTCTATGTCTCCGTTGACATAGAGTACGGGCTGGCCTGGAAGTGCCTCGCTCACCTCGTCGAATGCGAAGTGCCCGCCTTCATCGTCCACATACGCGCCCTTGTACTGATAGAGCTTGCCTTCGTGTACTGAGAATCCGGAAGGATAGCACCATACGAGCATGCTGTTGGGCTTAACCATGCGCACGAAGCTTTCGGCAACCTCCTCGCTCTCAAGGTAGTCCACATCAACCTGCTCTATAAGAACGGCGCTGTTGCTTGATATATCGGATGCAGTCCATGTCACCAGGTTGTGGCCAGCGTTCTGGGCGTGCAGGTATACGGGGTTGTCGCCGTAGTTGGCTCCCTTGAGTGTCATGGCGCGCAGCAGCAGTTTGCCGAGACCGACTGGCTTGACGTCGAACAATGCGGGTGTTATGCTCAGAGTCACGTTGTTGCCTGCTGTGGCTCCTGCCACATACAAGCCGCTCTTGTGCTGGATGACATATGCAGAGTCGCCCTGTGCCAGGAAGCGGAATGCCCTGAGGTCTGTGGCGCTGATGTCGCTTTCGGAAACGAAGCGGAGTGTGATGCCTTCCTCCACGTTGCTGAGAGAGCCAGGTGTGGTCAGCACGTTCTCCTCTACGGTAGCGGGTGCCACGTACGTGTCGTACAGGTCGCCAAGAGTGGTGTTCACCACATTGCCCTTGCCCCAGTTGTGGGTGTCGTACATCTCCTCGCTTGCGAAACGGATGGAGTACCACTTGCCTTCGGCTACCTTGTTGGCAGACTCCATTATAGTGGCGGCTGTGGCGGTGATGTCTTCTGTGAACTTGTCGATGGCCTCCTTGTTGAACACACCGGTCTTCAGGTAAGCCTTGGCGTCGCTGATGAGTGTGGACAATGAAGAAACCTCGGAGCCTTCGGGCCACTGCCCCGGGTTTTCACCTATCACTACGAGTTCGCTTGCAGCCTTGTTGTTCTCGATAGCCGCAGCCAGAGCAGACGGGTCAACCACTGCGGCTACGAAAGCGTCGACAACAGTCTTGAGTTCATTGTAATCGTCAATGGTGAGCTCGTCGACATCAATTGTGTCGGCAGCTGCCAGAGCAGCCTCAAGATTGGTGCGCTCTTCGCCCATCTGCGAATACTGGGTGTTGCCGTCGATGGTAACGGGATAAAGCTGGAACTCTGTCATGTGGGCATAACCGCGGGTAGTGCTTATAGCGCTGCCGGCTGTGTCGTCAATGTAGAAACGCAGGTAGCTGTAAGCTCCGTTTGATGTCAGTACGCCGCTGGTGACTTCTTTCTGGCCGTTTGTCCACGGGGTGTTCATGGTGCCTATAAGTGTCCAGCTTTCCTCGGTTTCATCCTCGAGAGCCGCAGCATCGCTGGCGCCATAGACGCTCATCACGGTTATATGGTCGTTTGCGGCGGAAGTCCTGCGGTAGATGTAAGCCACCAGACTGGTTGCGTCTTCAATGGGCTCGGTCAGCGATACCTGGAACCAGTGGGAGTGGCCTGGCAAGTTGCCGCCGCTCCATGTGCTGTGCCAATACGTGTCGGTCTTGCCGTCGAGCACGAAGTCGAATGTGTAGCCGTTTCCTGCTTCCTCTGTTTCAGAGCATGTGAACGGACTTGACATCTGGCTGCCGCTGGTGATGAGACCCGCGCCTTTGGTGGTGATGTACTGGTCGTCCTTTGCAGTGGCAATGGCAGAATCGGCTCTCGCCTTAAGCTGCTGGTAGTTGGCTACCAAAAGTTCGTGGTTCTTGACTGGAGCGTAAGCCTCTATCAGTTTGTCGGCCTCTTCCTCCGGCACCGGTGCGAGTATCCATTGTGAGGCGCCTGCCGATGCTTCCCAGCCTACTATGGTGCCGCTTTCGCCTGCGCCGCCGCCGTGTCCGCCGCAATGCAGGAAGCCTAACGAACCTCTGTCACTTGTGCGGAAAGCAACCTTGAGGTTGCCGTTGTCGTCGCGCCCGATGAACTCGAAGTACATCTCCTTGTCGCTGTCCTTGCTGATGGTGGCTGCGGCACTCTGTGAGCAGTCGCTTATCACACCGTCGGTAGCGGCGTTGGTCACCTTGATGAAGCCTGTCTCGGCGTTGCTGGTGAGTGTCCAGATATACTGGCAGTCCGTGCTGTCGAGCGTAGCCCAGAGCACTTTGTCTTCCAGTGTCGCATACATGGCCTTTGTGGGATGTATGACGGTCTCGTCGTAGACGGGCTCGCCGTCCTCGTCAACTTCTCCGGTCTCGGTGCGGATTGTCTTTGTCCACTCCATGGCGCTGACGATGCGGAAATAGCCGTCTGCCACAGAGAAAGGCACGAGAGAGTCCATAATAGTCTTGTAGTTGGCCTCTATGGCGGCTATCAAAGCCATTATCTCATCGGCAGATGGAGCCTCTTCCTCCGAGAGGGTTATACGGACGGCTCTGTTCATGTCGTCCATGAAGGCTTTGTAGACCTCTTGGCTCACGTTGTACTGACCTATCTCGGGACCTATCTCAAGTTCCACAAAGTCGCCGCTGTAGCCCTGTACGTATTTGCCGTACTTGTCCACTACGTCAGAGAGCTCGCCAAATGCCGCTGCGTCATCGTCCACCATTTCCGTCTCGGCTATGTAGATCTTCATGCGGCGGGAGCCTGCAACACCACCGCTCCAAGACGTTGGGGTAGTGCCGTCCCAAGCTATGTCTATGTACTGGCCGCTTGTGTTCTTAAACGCACAATACTCCTGGGCTTCGTCAAACTCGATGGTGATGGGAGACTTGCTTTCCTTGAGGCTCACGTCACCGCCGTCGCTCGTACCGTCGATGCTGACATAGTTGCTTGTCGTCACACTCTGGATGTAATAGACGTCTTCCGTCTTGTCCTTGGTTATCGTCCACAGCAACTTGGCACCTCTCAGACCGTCCACATACTCGGCGGAACTGAGTTTCCCACTCCCAGCATCGCTCATCCAACGTACGGAACCGTCCTGCGGATTCGTCAAAACCAGATAGTACTTGTCCGCTTCAAACTCTGTCACGGGTTCAGCTCCATAATCCACAAGACTGAGATGATTGTCAGCCCGGGACACGCCGGCTATCATCAGCATGAGGAGCATGAGGATAGAAGAAGTAATCTTTCTGTTCATAATTAAATAATTTTGTTTAGTTAATAAATATGGTTTAGTTTAATCTCCATCGCAGATATATGACTTTTCGTTTACAGTTTACAGACATATTATTTTTTGTTTACAAATATATGGCTTCTCATTTATCCGTATATATGCAGATGCCGACATTTAATATTTTTTAACACACACTTTTCTTTTCTTATCTTCCGTCTGACACATTCTTGACAAATTCTTATACAAGCGTAGCCCCATGGAGTCCATGGGGCTACGCCAAACAAAATCTAAATTGAACGGCAATGAACGGTGCCGACGCCTGAAGATTACTTCTTGACGCCTCTCGTCCAGAACTCCTCTTCGGCCTTCTTTCTTGCCAGGAACTCCTCGTATGCCTTGCGCGCGCGGTCGTTGGCAGCTTGGTTGGCCTGCGCTTTCTTGATGTTATCCTTTAGGCGTGTGGCGCTTCCGCTCACCGCAATGTCGGCCTCGGTAGCCTTGGTACAGTATGCTATCGCCTCGGGGTACTGCCCCAACAAGGTGTACACATTGGCTTCCTTGAGGTAAGCCTTGCCGGCAAGGTCGGGGTTGTAGCCCACGGCCTTCTCGGCGTATGTGAGGGCTCCGGTGTACTGCTTGCTCTTGGTGAGTCCGTTGGAGATGTTGAGGCAGATGATGCCGCGCTTCACGTCGTTGTCAGCCAACTCGAGGGACTTGTTGTAGTACTCCAGCATCTTGTCCATGTCCCCGTCGGTCTGTGCCTTCTGCGCCAAACCTATGGCGCTGGTGAACGTGGGCTCCATGGCGTAAGCCGCCTCGGCATACTGGTAGTATATGTCGCAGTCGTCGCAGTCGTTCTGTGCCATCAGGTTGATGGCGCTGTTCAGCTTGTTGATGTCGCCCTTGTAACTCTCGAGCTTCTTGGTGTAGATGGCGATAATCTGTTCGCGGTCGGCTGCACCGCTCGCGCTGAAAGTCTGTTCTATGAGGGCAAGGGGACCGTCGTATTTGGCGAGGAGCTTTTCGGCTTTCTCGTTGTCGCCCGAAGCCTTGGCTTCCTTTGCCAGCTCAAGCATCTTCTCGCAGGCCTCCTTGCTGTCCAGATAGTCCTGCAGATACTGCTCCCTCAGTGCGTTGGGCGCCGTCTTGTACATGGCGTCGCTCACCAGGAAGAAGTTCTGCAGCACAGAGCCCTCTATCTCGCGTCCGCCTTTCTCGTTTATCATCTTGATGGCTTCGCTGTAGTTGGCGTACGACTTGTTGAGCGTGTAACCGGAATTCTGTACGGTGGGCGCAGTCCAGTTGTAATAGTCGGCCTTGAGTGAAAGCACGTCGCCCAGAGTGGAAGTGGTCTTCGCAAAGGTGTTGAGCACGTCGAGGTTCTTCTGCCTTGCCTCAAAGAGGGACATCATCTCGTTGAAATAAGCCAGCTTCGTTGCCTGGTCCTGCTCGCCGATAATCAGGTTGTAGTACATGAATGGTCCTTGGGTGTATATGCCGGTAATGGCGAAGGGGGCGCATTCGAGAAGCCACCGGAGATTGATGCGCGCGTCCTTGTAGTCCTTGTTGGACATACTCTGCTGGAACATGGAGACGTATCCGCGTCCTATCTTCACGCTGTCTTCGTTGCCGTTGTTGGAGTAGGCAATCCTTTCGTCAATAGTCGCATCCTTGAAGTCCTGTGCGCCTGCGGACAGTGCCGTGCCGCTGAGGACCATGACCATTGCAATGTTTTTGAATTTCATTTTTCAGTTTAATATAAATTTGATTTCTTTTATTCGTTTATGCTCGCAAAAGTACCTATTTTCTTCCAATCCGACAACATTTCCCTCAATTTTATATACAAAATTAACACTATGCGGCTTTCTACTTTCTGTAATACTTCATGCTTCTGCCTGCGCTCTCCATTACGTACACGCCAGGGGGGAGTGTGCACGACTCCAACTGGCAGCGTGTGGCGGTGAGCACAAGCTTGCCGGAAACGTCGTAGAGACGCACTGTGCCCCTGTCCTCCATGGCGGGATCTTCCGCATCCTCAGTGACGTTTTCTATCCCTGTCTCTGGGTCAAGGGGTGTGGCGCACCCCACTGCCATGTAGTGTGTCTTGTACGATGTGGCGTTGGCTTTGACGGTATGTTTCAGCGACGAGAGCCTCGTCTGCATGGTGCGGTACCCCGGACAGTAGAGCTCTATCCAATAGACACCGGGCTTGAGGTCTGTGAACACGAATATGCCGTTGTAGTTGTTGTCCACCTGGTATGTCTTCAGAAGTTCGCCGTCGTCGTCCCTCAGTCGCACCGTAGCGCCGTTCACAGGCATATATTTGTCCTGCGAGTTTTGGCCGTAGGCGTAGTATTCGAGTCCGTCGGTGGACTTTGATATGCACCTTACATCTCCCATGATGCATCCCAGGGAGTCGGGAGTCATGCCGAAGTAGTCTATTATGCCTCTTGCGTATCTCCTCCCTTCCATACGGCACCAGTCGGGGTTCAGCGCGCGGTGGCGCGAGGGCTGGTAGGTGTGGAAGTATCCCTCCACCAGATAGCCGGGGCAGTTGTGCATCAACACACCCAGATACCCCTCATAACCCTTCTCGTTGGTCCATGTGTAGTGGTAGAAATCGCGGTCGCCCCTCACGTTCATGGAACTGGCATACGAGCTTTGGAACTCGAACTTGGCCTTCATGGCCTCCACGTGGAACGGCCACATGGCCTCGCACATCTGCCGGCTTACGTCCTTCACTCCGTTGTCCGAGTCGGTGCCACGGTACAGGAACAGTGGGTAGTTGATGGCTGAGCCCTCCGAAGCGGCGTTGCTGTGGACGCTGATGAAATAGTCGGCACGGTACGCGTCAACCTCTGCGGATATGACGGAGAGGGGACGGTTGTACTTCTCCTCGTCGTCAGCGCCGGACACCCAAGGATAAGGGCCGTTTGCCCGACGACTGTACTTCACGTAGAACAGTTTTGTGGCTTTCAGTATGCGTCCTGTCTCCTCTGTCTTCCACAGGTTGGTGTTGCTCTCGTAGAACCCGCACGTGTCGGGCCTGCCTGTGGACTGAAGCATGGGATATGGTATGGTGGCCATGGGACGGTCGCCCGGTCCCCATCCGCCGTGTCCGGGATTGACGTAAATCCTCGGCTTTACGATGGCGAGGACCACGACGGGAACTATGAGCAGTGTAACTGATAATATCTTCTTCATGCCGTGTTGTCGTTGTTTTTCTTACTTTTCCACATTCAATACCACCATCTCGCCGTTGCCCCTTGCGCACACTATGCGTTTGGCTTGCGCGGAACAGAATGGATAGAGCAGGACGTCGTCGTCCGGCGTGAGCTGCTGTTTCCTTCCGTCGAGGGTGTACGCCACTATGGCGCACGAGGCTATGAAAAGGTCGTCGTCTTTCTCCTTCATGCCCACCACAGTGTTGTCGTCGTACCACTGCGGAGCCAGACAGTCGCATCCCACGTATTGCACGTTGCCGCCATGGAGGTCGCACACGTACGTGCCCTCTCCGGAGACATAGTACAGGATGCGTTTGCCGTCGGGCGACACGCTGGGCCAGATGTAGTTCACGTCCTCACCGTCGCCGTTGGGTGCCAGTGTTGTGGTGATGCCGTCCACCGTCACCTGCAGTTTCAGGTCGTTGCACGTCACGGCGGGACGGCTTGCCTCTGTCTTGTCTTTCGCGCGGACTTTCCGTCTCACAGTCCCGCCGTCGGCAGCCACCTCCGCCACCGCTCCGGAGAGACTGTAGGTGCCCAGTTCACGGGCAGGCTCGGTGACACGCACCTTCCGGCCGGAGGAGACTTCGTTGAACACTATGGCTGTCTGCCGCAGGCGGTCTGCCCCGAGCACATCGCAGCGGTGAAGCACCGTCTGCCCGTCTGCCGAGACTACAGGGGCGACACCCGCGCCCTCCTCGTCAGTCACCGGCACGCATTCTCCGTCCGGGAGTGAGACACGCACGAGCCCCTTGTTTGCCATGGACGTGACAAAGGCGAAACGTCCGTCTCCGCTAAGTCCTGCCATCCTAACGTCACCGGCTTCCGAACCTGCCACCTTCTCCACCTCTACAGAGGAAAAAATCTGCGCCGAGACAACGGCAGGCAGCAAGGCGGCAAAAATCAAGATAAATCTCATGTCGTCAGTCATAAAAGTTCTTTTCGTGTTGTTGTTTTTCCGTCAGATGTGTTGACGTTTTAAAGTTACCACGGTACAAATTTAAGCATTTTTGCCGAATGACGGCACTCTCTTCTCTACATTTTAATATGTCTCCCCCTAAACCCAGGCAAAAACTATGGGATGCCAGCCACACAGATGGCCGACATCCCACGCATACGTATATAATGTGTTCAACTGAGTGTCACTTCACGACGAACTTGCGCCCGTTGACGATGTTGACACCTTTCTGTGCCTTTTGGAGCTTCTGCCCTGAAAGGTTGTAGATGCCGCCGTCCTTGAGGGGAGCCGCAGAGCCGTCGGAAACAGAGCCGATAGCCGTGGGGTCATCGCCGTAGTATGTGAGCCGCCAATTGTCCAGTACCACCCAGTCGCCCTCGTTCCTCGAAGCGTCGTCCTTGTAGACTCCGATAACCACCTCCGAGGAGGTTGCGGGAACCGCGAAGTACACTTCGTTCCAATAGAGCCCGTTCTGGAAATATTCCTCCGCAGCGCTCCAGCAAGCGTCCGGAGCCCTGTTCACGCCGGGGCCTTTGTAAACCTTGGTCTCACCATCCGCATCGGTGTAGTCCTCGGAGAAGTCGTCGAGACGCCCCATGCCCGGGACCATGTTGATGCCGTCGGAGAACGAACGCAGAGTCTCGGTGTACATCTCTGCCGCCTCTTCGCGGTAGCCGCCCTCGGGAAGCACATAGATGTGGGCGAACCTGTTGATGTCCCCACCCTGCACATACTTGCGCATATGCGTGCTGTAGTGTCCGTCGCGGTAGTACCCCTGTACGCGAAGCCTGTAGGCTCCCGGCTTGAGGTCGTAGAGCGTGGTGCTGAGGTCGTACGACTCGGTGTTCCATGCCTCGTACACGAAGTCGACAAAGTTCTCGTTGCGTCCCCACACTCCCACTCCGCCATTGACGTTGACGCAAGTCCATTCGTCAATGCTTACGCGCTGGTCGTAACCGGGGTTGGGTATCATGAACGAAGCGTCCACGGGGTTCTCTACGGACGCGTCGGAAAGCAGGGCGAGACGCTCCTCTTCCGTGATGAACATCCACTGGTTGATTTCCAGGGAAGCGGTCTTGTTGTCGGTGTCTACAACATTCCACTGGTTGAAGCCCACACCTAACGCATTGTCGCCGTCGCGCAGGCCGAGATAGTAACGCGAACCGTCCTCGCGTGTGTTGGAATGGCGTACCGCTATACTGTCGTTGCCCTCAGAGTCTTTGACAATCTCCTCATACTCCTCGCTAAGGCGCGCGATGTTGTACACGTTGTTCTTCCCTTCCACAGGTATCAACTCCCAGGCATCGTCGGTGGAGGTGTCCACAAAGCCGCCGTAGTTGAGATACTCCAGGTCGCCGCCGTTATTGCGGAACGTGTGGATGCGGTATCCCTTTTCAAGGGGCGAGCCGTCTTTCCTCTCGGTGACAAGCTCAATGGGTATGCACTCGTACTCTGTGGCGGCGTGGGCTCCCCATGCCTCAGCTCCGCCGAGGAAACGCTTGTCGCCCACGTTGAGCACGTAGTACGACACGTAGGGGTCGGGCTCGCAACCCACGAACTTCTCCGTGCGCCGCTCTGCCGCATTCTTCTTGCGCACGACACGTATGTCGGTCAGCACCTTGTTGACTTCGTCGCTGGTGAGGCACGTGTCGAGGCTTGCCATGGCAGCGTTGAAACGGTCGGTGTACCCGCCCCTGTTCTCCCTCTTGAAGAGGTTTACTGTGGAACGCAAATCCTGGAGGACACCGTTGTTGAGGTTCACATACACATTGATGTCGTTGGTAAGGTTCTTGGCGTACTCCTTTATTTCGGCGGCATCCTTGTTGTTCTCCAGTTCTGCCTTGCCTTCCTGCACAAGGGTTGCCAGGGCGCCCTTCATGGCTGCGGTGAGGTTGGGATAACTTGCCTCGCCAAGGGCAATGGCGGCCTTGAGCTCTTCCGCGCACTCGTCGTAGTTGACCTCTTCCACATTGATGCCGCAGTCGTAGAACTTGCCTCCGAAGTTTTGCTGGATGTAGGTGGCTATGACGTTCTTGCCCACATTGAGGTAACTTGCGGGTATGTGGACTTGCACGGGGTTCTTGCCGTTGGTCCACCCTGTGTTCTTTTGCAGGAGATGACCGTTGACGTAAGTCTCGTAAGTGTCGTCGTGGCACACGTTAAGGGCGTAGCTGAGCCGCTCGTTTATCTTGTCCATCTCGAATGTGCGGCGAACCCAGAGGTTGGTGTTGTCGCCACCGGGCCAAATGGTCTGCACCTCGGACATGTAACCTTCGTTGCCTGTGGGCATGGCCCATGTGTCCCACATCTCATCGTCAAAGTCGGCCTGTGTCCATGCCAATGTCTCCACACGACCTTCCATTTCCGGCCATTTCACTTCCTGCACCGTCTCTTCGCCGGTCTCTTCGTTGACGTTTATCTTGGCCATGTAGAAATTGTTGAAGTAGCTTGTGCCTGTCCAGAGTTCCTTGCCTTCAGTCTCGTCGTAGAGGGACATCTCCGAGATTTCCACGGTGGCGCTGTCTTCGCCGCCCGCAAAGTTGAGGACGATGCGCACGTTGTTGAGGGGAATGTCGCTGTTGAAAGCTCCCTCGTAGGGGTTGCCGCCTTCTCCTCCGGTAAGCATCACAAGCTCGGTGAGGGCGACGGCGTCGTCATTGTCGTTCTGCGTAATCATGACTGTCACGTCGGAGAAGTCGCACGAAGACTTCATGTTGGCTTTGAAGAGATAGTCGTGCCCTGCCACGGTGTTGAGTGGAGTCTTGAACTCCACCTTGCTGCCCATGAAAGTCTCGCCGTTGAACTCTGGCGGGGTGGCGTTGTCGAGACGCAGGGTGTAGACGTCGCCCTCTTTCGCCTCGTAGAGAGGCGACCACTGGCGGTTGTCGTTGCCGTACCCTCCCTGGTTGTTGAAGATTACCTTGCCGTCCCAAGGCTTCACGTAGCCCATCTCCAGGCCGCCCTCCACAAGAGTGTAGAGTCCGCAGTCGGCAAAGGCTCCGCCCCAGTTCTGGTGCACGTGCACGGCCATGAGGTTCTCCTCCCCACCAAGGTTGATGAGTTTCTTCTGCTCGTCGGTGAGCTTGACCACCTCGTCGTCGTTCCATCCGTTGATGTAGACTGCGGTGGAGTCTATGACCTCGCCTGTCTCCTCGTCCTTGATGTAGTCCCAGCGGGATATCTCGTAGCCTGTGCGTTGGAACACGAGCACACCGTTGATGTAGTATTCGCACGGTGCGTCGTCGTGTCCGCATGCCAGATAAACGTCGCCGGAGAGCAGCTTGTCAGTGGTGAACGTACGGCGGAGATACAAGTCCGCCATAATGTCGCCGGTAGTCCACTGGTAGGACGGGTTGCCGTTCCACTCCTTGTTGCCGGAGAACGGAGAGTAGTGCTCCTCCCACACCAACGGTTCGTCGCCGTAGACGTTCTCTGTGACTGTGGTCTCGTCGTACCCCGGCTCGTACCACTGTTTGCCGTTGGCGTCCTCGTCGGGAACGCCCAACAGCTGGTTGTAGAACGGATTGTCGGTGGTCGCCTCGCCGTAATTGATACCCGGATTGATGACCAACGTCTTCGCCGGGTAAACCGCATTACTCCATCTGGAAGACGGGAGAACCGGAATGTTGGCACCCACCTGTACGATGCCCTGCGAATTGGCTGCGGTTGCAACAAGCAACAACGTTGCCAAAGAAGGAAGTAATTGTTTTCTCATAAAATAGTATTGGTTAAATCAGTTAAGTTAACAGTCTTTTTAACAGTCTTTCCTTGCGCAAAGTTTACAAAAAATATGCAGCATCTTTGTCCTGTGCACGGTTTGTTTGACACAATCTGTGCGGATTGCAATCCGCACATTGCAAAATGGCACCACACCCACTTATAGGTCACTTCCAAAAGTAGACTGCCCAATTTGATGCGCCCCTTCATCAGAATTTCACTTTTTCACTATTTTACTTTTTTACCAATTTGGTATGTCGGGGTATAACGGAGAACGGTTGACAGCCAGCCTACTAAAAACTTTTATAATTACATATAAAAAAATGTATGTAATTATAACATGTCAGCGAGAGAACGTGAGGGTACTAAAAGTAAAAAAGTAAAATAGTAAAGTAGAAAAAGTAAAAAAACGCGTGGACACGGCGGCACAGGCGCCCCACACTCCGCAGCGGAGAACGCCATAGTTCCCCGGCAAATACCATGGGGTCTGCCAAAAAAAACGGCAACCGCTTTTCCAAATGAGACACGGGCACATAGGCAGGCAGAATGAAAAAACGCCGAAAAAGTTTTGGCAGTTCCGCAAAAAGCCTTACCTTTGCGTCCGAATTATGCCGTGGAGGCCCGAAAAGTGAGTCACGGGTTGACTCCGCCTTGCGGTGGAACCGTTTTTAACAGTAATTATCATAATGTACGCAATCGTAGTGATTAACGGTCAGCAGTTCAAAGCTGAGGCAGGCAAGAGGCTCTTCGTCCAGCATATGGAGGCAGAGCAGAATGCGACTGTAGAATTTGACAAGGTGTTGTTGGTAGACAACGAAGGCACCGTCACAGTGGGAACTCCCACGGTAGAGGGCGCCAAGGTGGTGGCAGAGGTGGTTTCTCCACTTGTGAAAGGCGACAAAGTGCTTGTGTTCCACAAGAAGCGCCGCAAGGGTTACCGTAAGCTCAACGGTCACCGCCAGCAGTTCACAGAGTTGACTATCAAGGAAGTTATTGCTTAACAAAAAAATTAGGAGGAACGGAAAATGGCACATAAAAAAGGTGTTGGCAGTTCTAAGAACGGACGCGAGAGTGCGGCACAGAGATTGGGTGTGAAGATATTCGGAGGCGAGAAGTGCATTGCCGGCAACGTCATCGTACGCCAGCGTGGCACACGCCACTATCCCGGCCAGAACGTAGGCATGGGCAAGGACAACACGCTGTATGCTCTGGCAGACGGCACAGTGCAGTTCAGGAAGGGACGTCTTGACCGCAGCACGGTGAGCGTACTTCCCACGTCGGAAGCATAAGCATCCGCAGGAAGAATTCACGACAGGGTGAGGCGCATGGTGTCTCGCCCTGTCGCTGTTATGACAAGGCGCAAGTCACCCAATTCCGCATGGCAATGAAAGGAACCGGCAACAAAACGTTTTCCCCGTTTCCCTTTGCCGTGTAAGAAAAATGGCGTACCTTTGCAAAGAAAGTACACAAACCCACATTAAATAAGGACGACAACAAATGTTAACACTGAAACTCATTACGGAAGAGACCGAAAGGGTGATAAAGGGCCTTGAGAAAAAACGCTTCGACGGAGCGGCAAAGGCCATAGCGGAGATACTGGTGATAGACAAGAAACGCCGCGAGACACAAGCTTTGTTGGACGACAACCTGTCGCAGGCCAAGAAGATGGCGGCGGAGATAGGCGCGCTTATGAAACAAGGCAAGCGCGAAGAGGCGGAAGAAATAAAGCAGAAGGTGGCGGCTCTGAAGGAGGACTGCAAGGCTATGGAGGAGACCAAGTCGGACGCCGAAAAGGAACTGGCGGACAAACTGTGCCAGATACCGAATGTGCCATACGACGAAGTGCCCGAAGGCTCGTGCGCCGAAGACAACTGGGTGGTGAAGTCCAATCTGAAAGAGTGTACTGTGGGAAAGGACACCGTGGGGAACTGGGATGCGAACCCTGTGGGGGAGACTGCAAGACTGCCCCATTGGGAACTCGCCAAGAAGTACAACCTCATAGACTTCGACTTGGGCGTGAAGATAACCGGCGCGGGATTTCCCGTCTACATGGGCGCGGGGGCCAGACTGCAGAGGGCGCTCATCAACTTTTTCCTCGACGAGGCGCGCGCAGCGGGATACACGGAAGTGATGCCTCCCACTGTGGTGAACCAAGCCTCGGGATACGGCACCGGACAGCTGCCCGACAAAGAGGGGCAGATGTACCACTGCGAGGTGGACAACCTCTACCTCATCCCCACAGCCGAAGTGCCCGTGACCAACATATACCGCGACGTAATCCTTGACGAGAAGGACTTGCCCATAAAGAACTGCGCCTACACACAGTGCTTCAGACGGGAAGCCGGCAGCTACGGAAAGGATGTGAGGGGACTGAACCGTCTGCATGAGTTCTCCAAGATAGAGATAGTGCGCATAGACACGCCCGAACACTCGGCGGAAAGCCACAAGGAGATGCTGGCACACGTGGAGGGGCTGCTGAAGAAGCTGGAACTGCCGTACCGCATACTGCGTCTCTGCGG
>CAVHCL010000127.1:0-5649 GCA_963634425.1 Bacteroidaceae bacterium | reverse complement strand
CTGCTACGATTTTGAGGTTTACTCCGAAGCGCAGAAGAGATGGCTGGAGGTAAGTTCGGTGAGCAACTTCGACACCTACCAGGCCAACCGCCTGAAATGCCGTTACCGCAACAGCAAGACCAAGAAGACGGAACTGTGCCACACGCTGAACGGCTCGGCTCTCGCTTTGCCGCGCATAGTGGCCTCCCTGCTGGAGAACAACCAGACAGAAGAGGGCATACGCATACCCAAGGCACTGCAGCCTTACATGGGCACGGACATGATAAAATAGGACTTCAGCAACAGACAACACCAAAAACAAAAAAGATATTCAAGGATACAGAACATTCAGTTTGCCAACCAACAAATGAACAAAATTGTCAGAAAGATACAGTTCAGCGAGAAAGTTTTCCGCCTGGACGTGGAAGCTCCACTGATAGCCAAGGCCCGCAAGGCCGGACATTTCGTTATTGTGAGAGTGGGAGAAAAAGGAGAACGCATACCCCTTACAATAGCCGGAAGCGATGCGGAAAAGGGCACCATAACCTTGGTGGTGCAGACCGTGGGCGCAAGCACCACGCAATTGTGCGCGCTGAACGAGGGTGACTGCATCACGGATGTGGTGGGACCTCTGGGCAAGGCCACGCACATAGACAACTTCGGGACTGTGGTGTGCGCCGGCGGCGGCGTGGGAGTGGCTCCCATGCTGCCCATAATACAGGCTCTGAAAGCAGCCGGCAACAGGGTGGTAAGCGTATTGGCAGGAAGAAACAAAGACCTGATAATACTGGAGGACGAAGTGCGCAAAAGCAGCGACGAGGTGATAATAATGACCGACGACGGCTCGTACGGCAACAAGGGCGTGGTGACGGTAGGCATAGAGGAGGTGATAAAGCGCGAGAAGGTGGACAAGGTGTTTGCCATCGGCCCGGCCATAATGATGAAGTTCTGCTGTCTGCTCACCAAGAATTACAACATACCCACAGACGTGTCGCTGAACACCATCATGGTGGACGGAACCGGCATGTGCGGCGCCTGCCGTATCAGCGTGGGCGGCAAGACGAAGTTCGTATGTGTGGACGGACCTGAGTTTGACGGACACCAAGTGGACTTCAACGAGATGCTGCAGCGTTCGGGAGCCTTCAAGGCAGAAGAGGCCGAGGCGATGGCCGCATACCAGGCAGCACACGAGACGATGGTGTGTGCCCATGCCGAGACTGAAAGCAAAGCCGCCCCCGGATGCGATGCCTCCAAGATAGACACCACGACTCCCATAGCCGAACTGACTGACAGGAACGCCGAGTACAGACAGGCATTGAGGAAAAGCATGAAACCCAAGGAACGCACACAGATAGAACGCTGCAAGATGCCGGAACTTGACCCTGTTTACCGTGCCACCACACGTACGGAGGAGGTGAACAAAGGACTGACCGTGGAACAGGCTCTGACCGAGGCAAAACGGTGTCTCGACTGCGCCAACCCTACCTGTATGCAAGGTTGCCCGGTGAACATAAACATCCCTTCGTTTGTCAAGAACATAGAACGCGGGGAGTTCCTCAACGCCGCGCGTGTGCTGAAGAGCACCTCCGCCCTGCCCGCCGTATGCGGACGTGTATGTCCACAGGAAAAACAGTGCGAGAGCAAATGTGTGCATCTGAAGATGAACGAACCGGCGGTGGCTATAGGTAATCTGGAACGCTTTGCGGCGGACTTTGAGCGCAACAGCGGCATGACGGCTCAGCCCGAGACGGCTGAGAGGAACGGCATGAAGATAGCTGTGGTGGGCTCGGGGCCGAGCGGACTGAGCTTCGCCGGAGACATGGCCAAAACCGGATATGAGGTAACTGTGTTTGAGGCTCTGCACGAAATAGGCGGAGTGCTGAAGTACGGAATACCGGAGTTCCGACTTCCCAACGCCATAGTGGACGTGGAGATACAGAACCTTGAGAAGATAGGCGTGAAATTCGTGAAGGACTGCGTGGTGGGCAAGACCATCAGCGTGAAGGAGCTGGAAGACGAGGGCTTCAAAGGCATTTTCGTGGCATCCGGCGCCGGACTGCCCAACTTCATGGGAATACCCGGAGAGAACAGCAACGGGGTGATGTCCAGCAACGAGTATCTGACACGTGTGAACCTGATGGACGCTTCCAATCCCGAGTCGGCCACCCCTGTGAAGAAGGCGAAAAACGTGATGGTGGTGGGCGGAGGAAATACCGCCATGGACAGCTGCCGTACCGCCAAGAGGCTGGGAGCCGAACGTGTGTTTATAGCCTACAGACGCAGCGAGCAGGAGATGCCGGCACGACTGGAAGAGGTGAAACACGCAAAAGAGGAAGGCATAGAATTCCTTACACTCCACAACCCTGTGGAGTACCATGCCGACGACAAGGGAAACCTTACCGAAGTGGTGTTGCAGAAGATGGAGCTTGGAGAGCCCGACGCCTCCGGCCGACGCTCACCCCAACCCATCCCGGGTGCCACCGAGACTATAGCCATAGACCAGGCTATAGTGGCTGTAGGCGTGTCGCCCAATCCCATAGTGCCCACATCCATAGACGGACTGGAACTTGGGAGGAAGAACACGATAGTGGTGAACGAACAGATGCAGACAAACATCCCCACCATATTTGCGGGCGGAGACATAGTGAGGGGCGGCGCTACCGTAATCCTTGCCATGGGTGACGGCAGACGTGCCGCCGCAGCAATGGACAAATATCTGGCGGGATGATTTCCAAAGGATTATACACCGTATTGTTGCTCATATCAAGCAATGTCTTCATGACACTTGCCTGGTATGGGCATTTGAAGTTACAGGAGAACGGTTCTATCTCAAAATGGCCGCTCATAGCCGTGATAGTGTTCTCGTGGTCGATAGCCTTCTTGGAGTACTGCTGTCAAGTCCCTGCCAACAGGATAGGTTTTGCAGGCAACGGAGGTCCTTTCTCCCTGATGCAGCTCAAGGTAATACAGGAAGTGGTGTCCCTGGTGGCGTTCTGTACAATAGCCAATATCATGTTCAGAGGCCAGTCGCTGCATTGGAATCATCTGGCGGCTTTTGTTTGCCTGATACTTGCCGTTTACTTTATATTCAAATAGGTTATGGGTATGAGATTGTCGTTTTTCCTGTTTATGGCGTGCCTGTCCGCACTGCCTTTCCACGCACAAAAGAGAAAACGCATTCCTGAGATGACTGAGATAAAGGAATGTGTGGACAACTACCAGATCGAGCAGGCCGCGGAAATGCTGGAAACCCGTATGGAGGCCTTGGAGAAGAAGAGGCAGCCCACTGACCAAGAGGAAGCTCTGATGGATGTCGTGGAAAGGATGCAGCTGAAGATGAGCGCGACCGAGGAAGTCGTATTCATTGACAGTGTGACGTTGGACAAGAGGGATTTCCTGAACGCTTTCAAAATAGGGGAAGAGTGCGGAAGCATAGGCAAGACCGCTGACACGTTTCAGATTAAAGACGCTTTCAACTGCACCCTCTTTTGCAACGAACTCGGCAACCAGTCGGTTTTCGCAATGCCGGTGAAGAACGGGAGAACACGACTTTTCGGTTCCAATCTGATAGGCGGGGAATGGAACAAACCTGTGGCTCTGCAGGGGCTGAACGAGGAAGACAGTCTGCAGAACTACCCCTTCATGATGAATGACGGCGTAACACTCTACTACGCTGCGGTGAACGAAGAGGAGGGGCTCGGGAATTACGACATCTACATGACAAGGTACGATGCGGACGAGAAAACGTTTCTGGCTCCGGAAAACATAGGTATGCCGTTCAACTCTCCAGCCAACGACTATATGTACGTTGTGGACGAGATGAACAACTTGGGGTGGTTCGCTTCCGACCGTTGCCAACCAGAGGGGAAAGTCTGCATATATACCTTCATCCCCAACCAGACGAGACGCATATACAACGAGGAAAGGCTCGACACAGGACAGCTGGTGCGGTTGGCGCGCATAGCCAGCATAAAAGAAACCTGGAAAGGACACGAGGCGGAAGTGCAAAAGGCAACGGAATGGCTGAGGTCTATCCGTACAGCTTCCGTCAAGAACACGCCTGCCCACGAATTCTGCTTTGTGGTAAACGACGACACTAACTATTACTCTTTGGGCGACTTCAAATCGGAATACGGCAAGGAAAACGCGAAATGGTGGGTAGAGAACACTAAAGACCTGAATTCCGCACTCTCGCAGTTAGAGTCTCTTCGCTCCAAATACGCCGATGCCAAAGACACGGAGAAACAGGAAATGATAGGGCAGATACGCATCCTTGAGGACAATGCCCAGCAACTCACAAAATCCGTGAAGGAACTGGAAAAGAATATCAGAAACGCGGAAAACGAACACTGACAACATACCATAGAATGCGGGAAACCGCTTATCAAAGGGAATGATGAACAATATCTGTGCCATATCCACCGCTTCCGGCGGAGCCATAGGAGTAGTGCGTGTTTCCGGCAATGAATCCGTAAGTATCGTGGACAAGATATTCCGGGGGAAACACTGCCTTGCGTCTGCACTCCCCTACTCCGTATCATTCGGAAGAATAATGGATGGAGAAGATGTTGTGGACGAGGTTCTTGTTTCTGTATTCCGTTCTCCGAACTCATATACGGGCGAGGACTGCGTGGAAATCTCATGCCACGGTTCACCGTACATCACGCAGAAAGTACTCTCCCTGCTCATAGCCAACGGCGCTGAGATGGCGGCGCCCGGGGAGTTCACACAAAGAGCTTTCATCAACGGTAAAATAGATCTCTCGCAAGCGGAGGCAGTGGCTGATCTCATTGCCTCTGAGACCGAACTTATGCACCGTGTGGCAATGACACAGATGAGGGGAGGCATATCCCACAAACTGAAATCCCTGAGGGACGAACTACTGCAGATGACATCTTTGTTGGAACTGGAACTGGACTTCTCCGAAGAAGACGTGGAATTCGCCAATAGGGAAAGACTCCTTTCACTGGCAAAAGACATTGAAGACGAGATAATGCGCCTCGTCTCCTCATTCGCTATGGGAAACGCTCTGAAAAACGGTGTTCCCGTGGCAATCGTAGGTGCTCCCAACGTGGGTAAATCCACACTCCTCAACCGGCTTCTGCACGAAAACAGAGCGATAGTGAGCGACATACGCGGAACCACAAGGGACACTATAGAAGATACCATACGCATCTCCGACATCCTGTTCCGGTTCATAGACACTGCAGGCATCCGCAACACCGACGACACTATAGAACGCATGGGCATAGAACGTTCCAAGATGGCGGCAGGCAGAGCTCACATAATAATAATGATGACAGAGCCTGGAGAGGACTTCCCCGACATAGAGGTACGAGACTTCCAGAAGGTGATTAAGATTGTGAACAAGTCAGAGTCGTTTCAGGCGCTGACAGGGAAGGGAGTGGAGGATTTGGAGAAAGAACTCGTGGCATCCGTCAGGAGCGTCCACAACGGACAACTGATAATAACCAATGCCCGGCACAAAGAAGCACTGGAAAAAGCCTTGGCAGACATACGACAAGTCATATCGGGAATACAGTCAGGCATCCCCTCAGATTTAGTCTCGGAAGACATACGTCAGTGTCTCGCACACCTTGAAGGAATATTAGGCCTCCAAATTTCCACAGACGAAGTACTAAAAAACATTTTCTCTCACTTCTGCGTCGG